>NZ_JBFLKT010000339.1:0-7473 GCF_040883305.1 Lutibacter sp. | reverse complement strand
CAACGGATTCTTTGCCAACACTGGTTTAAACGCTTCTTCAGCTTTATTCATATCACCTGAATAGCACCAAACTATTGCGCAAAATTGTTTTTTGTGCAAATGTTCTGGAAAAGGTGGTCCTGGAATAACCATAGTTGCAATGAATCCATTTAATTCATCTGGCGCATTATGAATAAACTTATGATACCATTCCATAATTTCTTCTGTTTTTTCGATTGGCCATAAGGTTGGGCCTCCAAAAACAGTTTTTACAGGATGTGCTTGAAATTTAAACGATGTTACAACTCCAAAGTTTCCACCACCACCACGAATTGCCCAAAACAAATCGGAATTCTGATCTTTATTTACAGTTACAAAAGAACCATCTGCTAAAACCATATCGGCTTCTAACAAATTATCAATGGTTAACCCATATTTTCTTGATAAATGTCCAACACCACCACCTAAAGTTAATCCTCCAACTCCTGTAGTAGATATGATTCCTGCTGGAACTGCTAATCCAAAAGGATGTGTTGCATGGTCTACTTCTCCCCAAAGATTTCCACCACCAACTCTTACTGTATTGTTGGAAGTATCTACTCGAACAAATTTTATTCCTGATAAATCGATAACTAATCCATCATTACAAAGTCCTAATCCTCCTCCATTGTGACCTCCTCCTCTTACTGCAACTAATAAATTGTGATCTCTTCCAAAATTTACAGAAGCTATAACATCGGCAACATCAACGCACATAGCGAATAATCCCGGACGTTTATCTATCATTCCGTTATAAACTTTTCGGGTTTCGTTATAATCATTATCTGATGGTTTAATAATGTTTCCTCGTAATTTTGAAGCAAATTCTTCAATAATTGAAGTCTCTAAATTTTTTACTAAAATTTTCATAATCATTGATTTTTTTTAAATAGTTAGTAGTTAAAATTCATTTTATATGAAATTGAACCCTACAAAGTTGTACTATAAAAAACTTAATCAATGTTAGTTTTAGTTCAAAAAATGATACAATTGATTCATTGAAAAATTGGGAAAGAAAATTATTTACAATTTGCTTAATCCTGTTAGAAGTATAATTGTTAGTTATTAAACAATATGTTGCTGAATATATTTAGATGGAAGTACTCCATATTTTTCTAAGAAACATTTTGAAAAGTAAGCTGGACTATTAAAACCAGACCTATAGGCTGTTTCAGAAATATTTCCATGTTGTTTATGAAGCATCTTTAATGCTTTATGCAATCTAAATTCTTTGATGAAATTATTTGGTGATTGACCAGTTAAACTAATCAACTTACGATACAATTGTGATTTACTATATCCTAAATCTTTACTAAAACTAGTAATATTAAAATTTGGTATATTCCAAATTCTCTCCACATAATCCATTAAGTGAATAAGAAATTCTTCTTCTGAAGGTTTCAACGTTCTTATTAAATTTTTATCTATAGTTATATTTCTATTTTCACTTTCATATAACGCTTTTACTTCAGACGAAATAACTAACTGTTCTTTAGTGACTTCACACATTCTTGTAGTGAATGTGATTGCTTCTTCAAAAATATTATTCTTATTTGTAACGGGAATTCCAGAACCTAAAGCTATTTTTAACTTACGACTTACAGAATCAAATTTTGGGGTAACATATTTAAATTTATACTGAATTTTTAAGGCACCTAATACTGCATCGGTTACAGATTTAAAGGAAACTAAATAACTATTATTATTATTATTTACAATTCTTCCATTAAATTTCTTCAATGTTTTTAAAACACTATTATGAAATTTTTGATAAAATACACTAAACTGATTTCCTTCTAATCTATTTAAATAATTACTGGTTTCTATTAACATTATTACCCTAAAAGCTGGATCATTAATAATATTAAGCTTGGTATCTTTTGCTTTTTCTGGATCTTGTATTCTTCCTAAAAAGGATTCAACTATATTTTTATCCACCTCTATAATATCATGTGGATATTCTCCATGGACATGGTCATGCATATCTTGTATTGCCTTTTTATTTGGAGCCTCAATTAAACAAAATGCAGTATTTCTATTTTCATCACACCAATAAGTCATTCCTTTGCATCCATATAGATGCTCAACTTTTAAATCTTCTTGATGCATTTGAGCTACATGCTCTGCTTTAATCTCTTTTGGAATATCGTGACGATCCATATATATTGGCATAGTATCTTTTTTCTACAATATAAACATTTTTTATGAAATTAATTTAATCTACTAGAAACGAACTATATATAAACAAAAAACCCCCAACTTTCGTTGAGGGTTTTAAATATTATTTAAACTAAAATATTACTTTTTAAATTTAGCATATTTAGTTTTGAACTTATCAATACGTCCTGCAGTATCTATTAACTTAGTTTTACCAGTGTAAAAAGGATGTGAACTCCTTGAGATCTCTAATTTTACTAAAGGATATTCAACACCATCTACATCTAAAGTTTCTTTAGTATTTACTGTTGAACGAGTTAAAAACACATCTTCATTAGACATATCTTTAAATGCTACCATTCTATAATTTTCTGGGTGTATACCTTTTCTCATCGTAAACTCGTTTTAATGCTGTTTTTATTTTTAAGACTGCAAATTTAACTATATTTTTGAAACTTCAAACAAATAATTTATTTTATTTACATAAAAATTACAAATATTTAATCAAAGTTATGATATATCGGTCAATAATAGGTTTTTTGTCGTTCATTTTATTAGTTTCTTGTAAAAGCGAATACAAATTCATTTTAAATACTCCTCAAAAAATTCAAAGTAACCAGGAGTTAACTATTTCAATTTCAGAAAAAAACGACAAACCTGTAGATTCTGTTCAATTTTCTATTGGTTCTAAAAAAATTGAGAGTAATGGTATGACCTCAACTTTAAAAATAAACGATTTTAAATTAGGGAAACACACCATCACAGCAATTGTTTTTTATCAGAATAAAACAGAAAAGGTTTCGAAAACTATTTATATTACAGCAGATACAGCTCCTGATATTTATACTTATAAAATTATAAATACCTATCCGCACGATAAAAATGCGTTTACACAAGGCTTAGAATACTACAACGGTTATTTATATGAAGGAACTGGAAGAAAAGGTACTTCATCCATAAGAAAAGTTGAATTAGAAACTGGTAAAGTTTTACAACAACAAGATCTAGATGCAGCATATTTTGGTGAAGGAATTACAATTTTTAATAATAAATTACACCAACTTACTTGGCAAAGCGGTATTGGATTTGTTTATGATTTGGAAACTTTTGAAAAAGAAAAAGAGTTTAAATATACTAAAAGTCTTCAAGGTTGGGGATTTGCAAATAATGGCGAACACTTACTTAAAACTGATGGTACAGAACGTATTTGGTTTTTAAATCCAGAAACGTTTTTAGAAGAAAGTTATATTGAAGTCTATACAAACAAAAGAAAGGTTGAAAACCTTAACGAGTTAGAATATATAAATGGTTTAATTTATGCTAATATCTGGCAGCAAAATTCTATTTTAATAATCAACCCAAAAACTGGAAAAGTTGAAGGAGTTGCTAATTTAAACAGCTTAAAAGAAGAAATCCTAAAAGAGCAAAATCTAACTGATAGTGATGAAGTTTTAAACGGAATAGCATACGACAAAGAAAATAATCGCATTTTTGTTACTGGTAAACATTGGGCAAAACTGTACGAAATTGAATTGATTAAAAAATAATTTTCTATAAATATTTTTCACATTTACTAAAACAATATTAATGCGCTATTACTTTACTTTTTTAATTGTGGTTATTCTTATAATTACAGCGTCTTGCAGAAAAGACTTTAGCGCCGTTTTAAGTACTGGAAATTTATCGTTTTCAAAAGATACCGTGTTTTTAGACACCGTTTTTACCAATATTGGTTCCAGCACTTATAATTTAAAAGTGTACAATAAAAGTAACAAAACCATTTCTGTGCCATCTATAAAATTAGGCGAAGGCGAAAATTCTAATTACCGATTAAATATTGATGGGATTCCTAGTAAAATTTTTGAAGATGTTAAAATATTAGCCAAAGACAGTGTTTATATTTTTATTGAAACTACTATAAATTATAATGAAGTTATCAGTCCAATTTATCAAGATGAAATTATTTTTGATACAGGAGAAAACCTGCAAGAAGTTACGTTAATTACCTTGGTAAAAGATGCACATTTTTTGTTTCCATCAAAAAATTCTGAAGGTGTAATTGAAACTATTACAACAGGGCTAAATGCATCTGGCGAAGCTACTAAAATAAATGGTTTTTATTTAGATGACAATACCAATTTTACAAACGAAAAACCGTATGTTATTTATGGCTATTGTGCTGTTCCTGAAAACAAAACACTGACTATAGAAGCCGGTACAAACATTCATTTTCATTCAAATTCAGGTATTATTGTCGATAAAAATGCTACTTTAATTGTTAAAGGTGAATTAAATAACCAAGTAATTTTTGAAGGCGACAGGTTAGAACCATCATTTAGCGATATTCCTGGGCAATGGGGTACAATTTGGTTACGCGCTGGAAGTAAAAATAATTCCATAAATAATACTATTATTAAAAATGCTACTGCTGGAATTATTTCAGATTCTATCAGCAGCAACTCACCTACTTTAACCATAAAAAATACTCAAATTTACAACAGTACCAATTTTGGAATTTTAGGTAGAGAAACTAATATTAAAGGCGAAAATTTAGTGATAAACAATAGCGGACAAGCTTCTTTAGCTTGTATTATAGGAGGAACCTATAATTTTACACATGCTACTTTAACAAATTTCTGGAATGGTAGTTTACGCCAATATCCAAGTGTTTTAATCAACAATTATTTCACTTATAGCAATAATGGTGAACAAATTGTTGAAACACGTAATTTACATGCTGCAAACTTTACAAATTGTATAATAGATGGGAATTCCAATATTGAATTAATTCTAGATAAAGTTGAAGGAAGCACTTTTAACTATTCGTTTCAAAATAATTTAATAAAATTTAACGATTATACTCAAAGTTATAAAGATATAAATGAATATAATTTTGAAGATTCAAATCATTACCAAAACAATATTTTTAATGGCAATCCAGATTTTAAATCTGTTAATACAAATGAATTAATTATTGGTGAAAATTCAGATGCAATTCAAAAAGCAGCTACACAAGGTGCTATTGTTGCTCCTTATGATATTTTAGGAGTACTTAGAACATCTCCTTCGGATATTGGTGCTTACCAGCATATTATTCTTGATTAAAAATGCTATCACTTTTAATGTGTTTTAAAAGCTGTATTTTTACAAAAAAATCTTAATATTTATAACTTAGTTATTTATTGAATTAAATATGAAAAACATAATAATTACTGGAACAAGTCGTGGAATTGGATTTGAATTAGCTCAACTATTTGCTAAAAACAATTATAATGTATTGGCTTTATCTAGAAACTCTGAACCTTTAAACAACCTTAATTTAAAAAATATTACAACGCTTTCAGTTGATTTGTCTAATGATAATGATTTACAAAAAGTGGCAAATTTTGTAAAAAAAAACTGGAAAAATGTTGATATTTTAATCAATAATGCAGGAAAGTTAGTTAATAAACCTTTTGAAAAAATAACTACTTCAGATTTTTTAGAAGTGTATAAAGTAAATGTTTTTGCTGTTGCAGAACTTACAAAACAACTAATTCCTTTTTTACAAAAAGGCAGTCACGTTGTAAATATTAGCAGTATTGGTGGCGTTTTAGGAAGCATGAAATTTCCAGGTTTAGCAGCATATAGTTCTTCAAAAGGCGCTTTATTAATATTAACCGAAGTGTTGGCTGAAGAATATAAAGAACAGCAAATTTCGTTTAATGCAATAGCTTTAGGCGCAGTGCAAACAGAAATGCTAGAAGAAGCTTTCCCTGGTTATAAAGCTCCCGTTACAGCTAAAGAAATGGCAGATTATATTTATAATTTTGCACTTACTGGAAACAAATATTATAACGGAAAAGTATTACAAGTTTCTTCAACAACTCCTTAATTTATGATTGAAACGCTTTCAAAATACATTCCTGAAAATGCCGTATCATTGGTTCAAGAAATTCTTGTAGAACACCCTTTAGATATTAAAATAGTTAGAGAAAGAGCTACAAAACACGGAGATTTTAAAAGAACCGTGCATAATAAAGTTCTAATTACTATTAATAATAACTTGAATCAGTATCAATTTTTACTAACATTAATTCATGAATTAGCGCATTTTGTCACTTTTAAGAAAAACAGACGTGTAAAACCACACGGAATTGAATGGAAAAGAAACTTTCAGCACTTAATGCTACCTTTTTTAAATCCAGCAATTTTTCCAGAAGATTTGTTACCCTTAATGGCAAATTATCTTATAAATCCAAAGGCAAGTACAGGATCTGATGTTAATTTAACATATGCTTTAAAATGTTATGATGATAATTCAGGAAAGAGTTTTATATTTGAATTACAACACGGAAGTATTTTTTTATTTAAAAATAAAACCTACAAAAAAGGCAACATTAGAAGAACCCGATTTGAATGTATTGAAATGAAGAGTAAAAAAACCTATTTATTCAATCAAAATGCAGAAGTAGAAACATTGTAACACTATGAACAAAAATTATTACGCAGTTATTATGGCGGGTGGAATTGGTTCTCGATTTTGGCCAGTAAGCACACATAAACTTCCCAAACAGTTTCATGATATTTTAGGTACAGGAAATTCTTTAATTCAACAAACCTATAATAGGTTTGAAAATTTAATTCCATCTGATAATATTTTAATTGCAACCAATAAAAAATATAAAAAATTAGTAAAAAAACACTTACCAACCATTGCATCGAATCAAATTTTATTAGAACCTGCAATGCTAAACACTGCACCTTGTATTTTATACAGTGCCTTTAAAATTTACAATAAAAATCCAGACGGAATTATGATAGTTGCTCCGTCTGATCATTATATTGAAAATGAGCAAGAGTTTATTTCAAATGTTGAAACCTCTTTTGATTTTTGTACAAAAAACGATTTTCTGTTAACGCTCGGAATTGAACCAACCAATCCAAATACGGGTTATGGATATATTAAATTTAATAAGTCTGACACCCCTATAAAAGAAGTCCTTAATTTCACTGAAAAGCCGAACCTTAAAACTGCCGAAAAGTTTGTAAAAAGTGGTGATTATCTTTGGAATGCAGGTATCTTTATTTGGAGCGTTAAAAGTATCTTAAAAGCTTTTGAAACCTACTTACCGGAAATGTTTCAACTTTTTTCAAAAGGATATGATGATTACAACACCGCTTTAGAAAACAATTTTATTGAAGAGAATTACGTAAAATCCGAAAACATATCAATAGATTTTGGAATTATGGAAAAAGCAACCAATGTTTGTGTATTACCAACAAATTTCGGATGGAACGATTTAGGCTCCTGGGTAT
>NZ_JBFLKT010000338.1:0-9436 GCF_040883305.1 Lutibacter sp. | reverse complement strand
ATCCAGACAACCCAAATCCTACAATTGAAGATATAAATGAGTGTAAATGACTAAAGCCTAGATATAATCCTTCTTCACCTTTTGGAGCTTGTAAAGAGAAAAATTGTAAAAATCTAGGAGAAATAAACGATTCTGCTAAACCTTGTAAAACAATTCCTAAAACCATCATTAAGGCAATTGGATGCATACTTATAATACCAAGATCAATTTCACTTCCGCTAAACCAATTTCCAGATGCCATTACAAGTGCAGAAAGTGGCATAATAAACATACCAACTGTCATAGAAAATAATGGAGTTTTACTTGCCATTAACCTTGTTACCAAAGTAACAGTAAGAACTACTACCAATGGATTTACGTTAGCGTACCAAGAAGGAGAAGCACCTTCGCCAGCCATTCTCAATACATATTTTGGCATAGTTGCATACAATTGATGTTGTACCATCCAAAAACCTGTTATTATTAATATAAGTGTAATTAATCTTCCGTTTGTAAGTACCTTTATTAAGGCAGCCCAAATTTCATTTAAAGATTTTCCTTCTCCTTCGGTTTTTGAAGATTTGTAGAAGAAAATAATCATTATTAAAGCAATAAATGTCATTGCAGCAGAGAAATAATTTAGGTAAACTAACCCCATATCTCCCATAGAAACACGTAATGGTTTTACAATAGTTTTTCCAGAAAAAGCACCAATATTTACCATCATGTAAAATATTGAAAAACCTAAAGCTCTATTGCTTTCTGTTGTTTCTTTGGCTACTGTACCAGTAATTACAGATTTTATGAAAGATCCACCAATCATAATTACCAGCATTATTGGAACAATTGACCATCTTTGAGAGGATTCTAACAATCCAGTAAATTTAATTCCGTCTGAATAATCAACAAGTCCTATTGATTCTAGTACAGTTGGAAGTGCACCCAGTCCAAAATATCCAACACTTAATAATGAAAAAGCGATTACTAATGATGATTTAAACCCTATTTTATCTGCTAAAGCACCAGTAAAAGTTGGTAATAAATACAATCCTCCCGAAAAGACACCTGAAATTAGTGCAGCTTCTACATCAGTAAAACCTAAAATTCGTGATAAATAAAGTGTAATTACAATAAATACACCGTAATATGCGCCTCTTTCTAGAAGTTCAACAATATTTGCTGTCCAAAAGGCACGCGTAAATCCCTTTAATTTTTGAAACATGTTTGTTTTTTTTAAATAATTTTCGAATATAGTAATTTTAAGCGATTCATTATTTAATAATTAAAATTAATTATGGTATTAATTTCTCAATAAACGTTGTGTAATTGTATTACGAATTATATTATTAATAATTGGTAAACAATAAGTAAGGGATTTTTAATTTTCTTTTCTGTGAATTAATTCCATAAAAAAACTGTCTTAAAAAATTAGACAGCCTCTATTAGTAATTTGTAAAAAAAACAAGCTTTTAAATATTAAAAGCAGCTTTTATGTTAGCTACGTAATCTAATTTTTCCCAGGTAAATAATTCAACATCTAAAGAAACTTCAGTGCCATCAACATTTTTAAATGTTTTATTAACAATGCGATTGTCCCTTCCCATATGTCCGTAAGCAGCTGTTTCTAAATACATTGGTTGACGTAATTTTAAACGCTCTTCAATAGAAGCCGGTCTCATATCAAAAATAGTTTCAATAATTTCAGCAATTTCACCATCGGCTTTATCAACATTTGAAGTTCCGTAAGTATTTACATAAATACCCATTGGTTTTGCAACTCCAATAGCATAAGAAACCTGAATTAAAACTTCATCAGCAACGCCAGCGGCAACCAAGTTTTTTGCAATATGACGCGTTGCATATGCAGCACTTCTATCTACTTTACTAGGGTCTTTTCCAGAAAACGCACCACCACCGTGCGCACCTTTTCCACCGTAGGTATCAACAATAATTTTTCTTCCTGTTAAACCAGTATCACCGTGCGGTCCTCCAATAACAAACTTTCCAGTCGGATTTACATGGTAAACTATATTATCGTTAAATAATGCTTGAATTGAAGCAGGTAATTTTGCAATAACTCTTGGAATTAAAATATTAATAACATCAGCCTTTATTTTAGCTAACATTTTGGCATCATCTTCTAAAAATTGATCGTGCTGTGTTGAAACTACAATATCTTTAATTCTAAAAGGTACATTATCGTCGGTATATTCAATGGTAACCTGACTTTTAGAATCTGGACGTAAATAGGTAATTTCATCATTTTCTCTTCTTAATATAGCCAATTCGTGTAAAATTCTATGACTTAAATCTAGCGCTAAAGGCATTAAATTTTCAGTTTCGTTGGTAGCATAACCAAACATCATCCCTTGGTCACCGGCTCCTTGCTCTTCTTTATTAGCTCTGTCAACACCTTGGTTAATGTCTTGAGATTGTTCGTGAATTGCAGAAAATACTCCACAAGAATTTCCATCAAACATATATTCACTTTTGGTATAACCAATGTTGTTAATAACATCTCTCGCTATTTTTTGAACATCTAAATATGTGTTAGATTTTACTTCTCCAGCTAATACAACTTGTCCAGTAGTTACTAGTGTTTCGCAAGCAACTTTAGAATTCGGATCAAATGCTAAAAAGTTATCAACTAATGCATCTGAAATTTGATCTGAAACTTTATCTGGATGTCCTTCCGATACAGATTCTGATGTAAATAAATATGACATAATTATTTAATTTTAAATTGTTTGAAAAAAATTTTGGTGATTGCGTTGGTCGCTAAAAGGAGTAAGTAATTACTGCTTTAGCATTTTTTAATGAGGTTGCAATCAGTTCAAATTTTTCCTCTAAATATTTCGTTTGCAAATTTATGAAAATTTAAAAGCTAAACGAAAAATAACTGTTAAATAATTTCTAAATATATATTTTGTAATGATTTTAAGCTTTTTACGACTTTTATACATAAAACTCATATTTATGTTAAAAAAAATAACCGTATTAGTGCTTTTTGCTTTAGTATTTAGCAATTGCTCAGCAAACGATGAAATGGGAACTATTGTTGAGCAAATTGAAAATGAAGATAATAATATAAATGAAACCATTTTTGCAATGGGAGATTTTATAGATGGGACACATCCAACTTCTGGGAAAGCTACTGTTAATTCTGATAAAACGACGTTAATATTTACAAACTTTAAAACCGATATCGGACCAAAATTATTGGTTTATTTATCAACAGATACCAACTCAACTGAATATGTAAACCTTGGAGATTTAAAAGGTGTATCAGGTGATTTTACATATTCGATTCCGGCAAATACAGATTTATCAAAATATAAACTTGTGAATATTTGGTGTGTCGATTTTTCTGTTAGTTTTGGAACTGCTGAGTTAAAATAAATAAATTTTTTGTTGGATATTAAAAAAATGTGATTACATTTGTCGCATCAAAACAGTTAAAAATGATAATTAATTTTAATACAATGCGTACTATGATGTGTAATATTTACACAGAGGGCGTTATTGTTTAAAATTTAATAAAATATAAATAATATAAACCTCTGATGAAAATCAGAGGTTTTTTTATTACAAGCAACTTTAAAATGAAAGTTATTTACAAAAATAAAATGTCAAACCAATTTGAAATGTGTATGCAAATAATGTGGAACACAATGACATGGTATTGCCAGAAATAAATGGAAATTAAAATCTTAATAGATAAAAGTCCCTTTGGTAATACCTAAAACCAAAGGGGCTTTTTTATTTTAAATATTTCAAAAAAAACATTAAAAAATACTATTATGAGTACTCAAAAAATTTCAACACAAGCATTACACGCAGGACACGATACAACAAAAAATGGAGGAACTAGAGCTGTTCCAATTTATCAATCAACTTCTTATGTCTTTAATGATACAGAACATGCAGCAAATTTATTTTCATTAAAAGAATTAGGATTCATTTATACAAGATTAAACAATCCAACTAACGATATTTTACAACAACGTTTGGCTGCAATTGAAGGAGGAGTTGGCGCAGTTGTTTTTGCTTCTGGAACTTCAGCAATTTCAACAGGATTGTTAACGTTGCTAAAAGCTGGAGATCATATTGTTGCTTCAAGTAGTTTGTATGGAGGAACTTTTACACTATTAAATGTTACGTTGCCAAGATTGGGAATTACAACAACTTTTGTGGATGCTTCAATCCCAGAAAATTTTAAAAATGCTGTACAAAAAAATACTAAAGCATTTTTTGTAGAATCTTTAGGTAATCCAAAATTAGATGTCTTGGATTTAGAGGCAATTGCAGTCCATTCAAAAGCAGCCGGTGTTCCATTTATTGTAGATAATACAGTGGCAAGTCCAGCTTTGTTAAACCCTATAAAACACGGAGCGAATTTGGTAATTCATTCATTAACAAAATATATTGGTGGACAAGGAAATTCATTAGGTGGAGCAATTATTGATGCTGGAACTTTTGATTGGACAAATGGGAAATTTCCAGAATTTACAGAACCATCTGAAGGATACCACGGGCTTGTTTACAGCGAAGCTTTAGGAGCCGCAGCATTTACTTTTAAACTAATTTTAGAAGGATTGAGAGATTTTGGTGGTGCTTTAAGTCCGTTTAATGCATTTCAAATTATTCAAGGATTAGAAACATTACCAGTTCGTATAAAACAACACAGTGCAAATGCGTTGGAATTGGCACAATGGTTAGAAAGTAGAGAAGAAGTTGCTTGGGTAAACTATCCAGGATTAGAAAGTAGCAAGTATAATACATTGGCTAAAAAGTATTTGCCGAAAGGGCAAAGTGGTTTGGTAACTTTTGGAGTAAAAGGAGGTTTTGAAGCGGCTAAAAAGGTTACAGATGCAACTCAGCTATTTTCATTATTGGCTAATATTGGTGATACCAAATCATTAATTATTCATCCTGCAAGTACCACACATCAACAATTAACAGCTGAGCAACAAGCAGGTGCTGGTGTTAGTCAAGATTTGATTAGATTGTCAGTGGGTATTGAAGATATTGAAGATTTAAAACAAGATTTAGCAGCAGCTTTCAAAAAAATAGAAACATTAGTACATTAAATTTTTGTTTGAGAAAAAATTATTGCGTTAATTTGCCGCTTAGTTCATAAATGTATTGACTATTGTTATCAAGAAAGGCAGAGGGAATAGACCCTGTGAAGCCTTAGCAACCCTTTAACTTTTAAAGAAGGTGCTAAATTCTACCCATTTTGGATAGATAACTAAACGAAATTACCTCAAGTAATTTTCTGCAATTCTCATAACAATAATTTTTTAAGTACATATAATTCTGAAAAGAAAGCTATTTTAAATAATTATTGATGAATCAATTAAAACACATACCAATCACTAATTTTATTTCTGAAAAAGGAATAAAAAATGAGCATCTAGAACTTTCGTATGAAGTTTTTGGAAAGGAACTGTATTCAGCACCAATTATTTTAGTAAATCACGCTTTAACAGGAAATTCAAATGTTGCAGGAAAAGATGGTTGGTGGATTGATTTGGTAGGTGATAACAAAGTAATTGACACCAACCAATACACAATCTTATCTTTTAACATTCCAGGAAATGGATACGATGGTTTTGTAATTGAAAATTATAAAGATTTTGAAGCGCGTGATATTGCTAATATCTTTTTATTAGGTCTGGAAAAGCTAAAAATTTCAACTGTTTTTGCGTTGGTTGGTGGTTCTTTAGGAGGTGGAATTGCTTGGGAAATGGCAGTAATTAATCCTGAAATTACCGAACATTTAATTTTAGTTGCAACCGATTGGAAAGCTACGGATTGGTTAATAGCAAATTGCCAAATTCAAGAGCAGTTTTTATTAAATTCTAGCAATCCAGTGCACGATGCTCGTATGCACGCAATGTTGTGTTACCGAACGCCAGAATCTTTTAAAGCGCGTTTTCAGCGTTCAAAAAACGAAGAGTTAGAAATTTTTAATGTTGAAAGTTGGTTGCTACATCACGGTAATAAATTACAAAAACGTTTTCAATTATCGGCGTATAGATTAATGAATCAATTATTAAGATCTATTGACGTTACAAAAGGTAGAAGTGAACATGTGTTAGACACTATCAAAGCAAATATTCACATTATTGGAGTGGATTCAGATTTGTTTTTTACTGCGGAAGAAAACAAAGAAACACACAAACAATTAGCATTAACACATCCAAATGTTACTTATAACGAAATTAACTCAGTACACGGACACGATGCTTTTTTAATAGAATACAAACAATTAGGAAAAATTATAGAACCAATTTTTAATAAAAGTTCTAAAGATAATAAGATGAAAGTAGTAAAATTTGGAGGAAAATCGTTAGCAAATGGTTTAGGTTTAGAAAGTACCTTAGCTATTATTGAAAATAAAATTGCTAACAATGAAAGTATAGCTGTTGTAGTTTCAGCACGTGGAAAAACAACGGATCATTTAGAATCTATTTTAGAAAAAGCAAAAAGTAGTTTGCCTTATTTAGAAGAGTTTGAACAAATGAAAAATTATCAGATTGAAGCTGATAATACGGTTGATTTATCTGCAGAATTTCAATTGTTAGACGAAATTTTTAGAGGTGTTAATTTGTTAGGCGATTACAGTTCTAAAGTTAAAGATCAGGTGCTTTCGCAAGGTGAAATTATTTCAGCGAAAACAATAGCTAATTTATTGAATAATAAAGGTGTAAAGGCTAATTTTGCAGATACCCGTGCGTTGATTAAAACCAATAGTCAGTTTGGAAAAGCACAGCCTTTTGAAAACACTTCCGAAGAAAATGTAATAGAGTTTTTTAGAAATCAACCAAATGAAGTTACTCAAATAATTACAGGTTTTATTGGTTCTAATTTAAGTGGGGAAACAACAACTTTAGGAAGAAATGGCAGTAATTATACGGCCTCGTTAATCGCTAATTTTTTGAATGCTGAAGAATTTCAAAACTATACGCACGTTGATGGAATTTATACTGCAAACCCAGATTTGGTTGAGAATTCAAAGAAAATAGAAAAATTGAGTTACCAGGAAGCCAACGAAATGGCAAATTTTGGAGCTAATATTTTACATGCTAAAACCATTATTCCATTAATCGAAAAAAATATTCCATTACGTATTTTAAACACGTTTAATGCGGATAATACTGGGACTTTAATAGGTAAAGAAACGGAACGTGGAGGTATTAAATCTTTGTCAGTTGATCAAGATGTGGCTTTGGTAAATTTAATTGGACGCGGTTTATTGGGAAAAGTAGGTGTTGATGGAAGAATTTTTGGCGCTTTAGGAAAAGAAAATATTAGCGTTAGTATCATTTCTCAAGGTTCGAGTGAACGAGGAATTGGTTTTATTGTAGATGCTAAAAATGGTTATAAAGCAAAAAAAGTATTAGAAGAAGAGTTTAAAACCGAGTTTCAAAGTAAAGATGTAAGTCAGATTTATGTAACCGAGAATGTATCGGTAATTTCAATTATTGGACAAAGTTTGTATTCTTTCAATCAACCCTATAGTGCCTTAATAAAAAATCATATTACTCCAATATTAATAAACAATACTGTAACAGGTGAAAATGTATGTTTGGTTGTAAAACAAACCGATTTAAACAAAGCTGTAAATGTTATTCACGGTGAAATTTTTGAGATTTCAAAAAACATAAACATTGCAATTTTTGGAAAAGGACTAGTAGGTGGAACACTGATAAATCAAATTTTGAAAAGCAAAGAAAATATCATTTCTAGAAAAAACATCAATTTAAATATTTTTGCGGTAGCAAATTCTAAAAATGTATTATTGAATAAAAAAGGTATAAATGAAAATTGGGAAACGGATTTAGGATCTGCTTCTGATGAAAATTCTGTTGAGAATATAATTGATTATGCCGAAAAAAACCATTTAGAAAATTTAATAGCAATTGATAATACGGCAAATAGCGAGTTTGTTAAAAATTATATTGATTTAGTTGAAAATGGCTTCGATTTAATTTCATCAAACAAAATAGCAAATACCTTAGAGTATTCTTTTTATAAAGAATTACGAAATAAATTAAGCGAAAATAAAAAAGCGTATTTGTATGAAACTAATGTTGGAGCGGGATTACCATTAATAGATACTATAAAATTATTACACGATTCTGGCGAAAATATTACAAGAATTAGAGGTGTGTTTTCAGGTTCTTTAAGTTATTTGTTTAATAATTTTTCTGTGCAAAATCGCCCATTTAGTGCGGTTTTAAAAGAGGCAATTGCAAACGGATATACAGAACCAGATCCGCGTGAAGATTTATGTGGAAACGATGTTGGACGTAAATTGTTGATTTTAGCGCGTGAACTAGATTTACAAAATGAATTGAGCGATGTAGTTATTGAAAACTTAATTCCTGAGAGTTTAAGAGCAGGTGAGGCCTCGGAATTTTTAGAAAGACTGTCAGAATTAGATGCGGATTATCAGGCAATAAAAGACGATCAGAAAGAAGATCACGTATTGCGTTACATTGGGGATTTATCAGGTAATTTACAAGAGGATAAAGGTGTGTTAGAAGTGAAATTAATTTCGGTACCTTCAAATAGTGCTTTAGGACAAATACAAGGAGCTGATGCTATTTTTGAAGTATTTACAGAATCGTATGGAGAAAAACCAATTGTAATTCAAGGAGCAGGAGCAGGAGCGGCAGTAACAGCCCGTGGTGTTTTTGGAGATATTTTAAGATTAGCAGAGAAGCATTAAATTAAAAACCGTCATTCTGAACTTGATTAAGAATCTGAAATATTTTTTCATAAATAAATGAAATACGAAATAGATGAGCAATAAAAATTTTGAAACAGCAGCAATTAGAACGCAGTTAGAACGTTCACAATTTCAAGAGCATTCTACGCCAATGTATGTAACTTCAAGTTTTATTTTTGAAGATGCTGAAGATATGAGAGCTTCTTTTAGCGAAGAAAAAGACAGAAATATTTATTCGCGTTTTAGCAATCCGAATACTACAGAGTTTGTAGAGAAAGTTGTGACAATGGAAGGTGCTGAGGATGGTTATGCCTTTGCAACAGGAATGGCGGCTATTTATGCAAGTTTTGCGGCGTTATTAAGTAGTGGAGATCACATCGTTTCAGCACGTTCGGTTTTTGGTTCAACGCACACATTATTTACAAAATATTTTCCAAAGTGGAATATAACAACATCATATTTTGATATTAATAATCCAGATGAAATTGAAGGGTTAATTACGTCTTCAACAAAAATTTTATATGCCGAATCTCCAACAAATCCTGGAGTTGATATTATAGATCTAGAATTATTAGGCGAAATTGCTAAAAAACACAATTTAATATTAATTATAGATAATTGTTTTGCAACTCCTTATATTCAACAACCAATAAAATTTGGAGCAGATTTGGTAGTGCATTCAGCGACTAAATTAATGGATGGTCAAGGTCGTGTTTT
>NZ_JBFLKT010000337.1:0-3978 GCF_040883305.1 Lutibacter sp. | reverse complement strand
AGGTGGGGATATTTTTCTTTAATTCGATATAAAAAATCACTTTGTAAGGTCTCTACACTGGTATGAAATTTTTGTATGTCTTCATTAATATTAAGCTTAAAAGCATACTCTTTTACGAGTGCATTAATATCTTTTTTTATTTGATTTATATTGGTGAAATTCAAACTTTTAAAAGATTTTGTAAGATCCCCATAAATAGATGTTCTTTGAGATATAAACAACGCTAAATTTGTTAATTCTTTCATGCGGAATTCTAACTTGTGCTCAAGGTTTTCCTGAAGAAGTGATTGTGTTTTTAATTTTTCTTTTGACAGCCTATCGCTTTGTTGATAAATGGCTTTTTTCTTTTTTATATTGTTCCAAAGTGAAGCTATAATTAAAATTCCTATAATTGCTAATAATATAGAACCAACTAGCAACGATTTACTTTTTTGCGTCTCTAGGTTTCTTTGTTGCTCTAGTAATTTGATTTCAGATTTTTTTTGTTCTGCTTCATACAGAATTCTCATTTCAGCTAATTTTTCACTTTTATTGCTTGAAAAAATTTCTGATTTCCCTTGATCATACTTTTTATAATTAGAAAGTGCTTCTTTATAATTTCCTATTGCTAAAAAATAATCAGACATAATTCTATCATTTTCTACTACCCCCTCTTTAGTATCTATCAATCCCTCCATAATTAATCTAGACTCTTTTAATAACACATAACATTTATCATAATTTTTAAGCTCTAAATTTACTATTGAAAGCTCATTTAGTATATTAGCCTTAAGCAAATTGTCCTTGATTTGATTTGAAATTACTAACGAAGATTCGAGATATGTTTTTGCAGAATCGAGTTCATCAATTTTTCTATAGCAGACACCTATATTTGTCATAGTTACTGCAATTCTATTTTTATTATTAAACGCTGTTTTTAGTTCTAAAGATTTTTTCAAAAAAGACAATGCCAAATTATAGTTTCCTTTCTGCTCATGAATTAACCCTATACTGTTATAACTGTAAGCAATTCGCTGCTTGTCTCCTATTTTTTCGTGTAATTTTAAAGTCTCTGTATGATACTCCAGAGCTTTATCAAAATACCCAATATCGTAATACAACCATCCAAGGGTGCGCAGTGTAAAAGCTAAATCATAATCATTCCCAATGCTTTTTCTAATTTCTAACGATTTCAACCCAAATTGTAAAGCTTTATTATAAAAATCATTAAATAAATAACCTTGACAAAGATTAATAAGTGCCAAACCTTCTTGACTTTTATCATTAAATTTTTGCGATAACTTTAAGGCTTCATCAGCATATTCAATAGTTTTATTGGGGTTAATTGCCCAATAAATTTCTGCAACTCTGTTTAATAATGGTAATTTATCTTTACCTGTTGAGTAAGGTAAAATAGTTAACAAACTGTCCAATTCTTTCTGAGAATCGGTTGGGTTTTCATCCCAAATATTTGTTTGAGAATGTGCTGTAAAACCAATAAATACAAGAACAAAAAAAATAATTTTAGTCAAATTTTTCAATAGTTAAAGATTTATAAATTGTAAAAAAGTGCAAAGTATGATATTGGCTTCTACCAAATTAAATGTAGTTACAAATATATATATTATTAATTGATGCACTTTTTTAAAATTACTAAATGAAAGGTCAAGTAAAGGTCATTTTTAATTTATTAATAAAAAATAATCGCAAATTTGTTGTTGTCTTATTTTAGACAAAAAAGAATATTTAAATTAACGCACATCCCAATTAAAAAATGTATTTAAACAAAGTATTTAAACATATAGTTGTTTTAGTTTTGGTATTAAATTTTAGTTGTAACAATTCTAAAGAACCACTAAAAGTTGAAAAGAATTTTGATTTTCTTAACAACAGTAAAAATATTCTTGATTATAGAATTACTCCAAAAAATTCCGTAGATAAGTCTGGCTTAATGTTTTCCGATCAGGGAGCCTGGTTTGCATATGGTTTTCCGGATACAATATCAAATTATGGCGGTTTTTCTGGACCTTTTTTAATGACTGAACAAAATGGAATTTGGAGTAGTGCAAATCTATCTCAATTGGTTTTAAAAAATGTTGTTTGGAAATCTTTTGAAACTACAAGTTACGCAAGTCATTTAGAGCACGTTTTTAAAAATGAAAATTTAAAATTAACCCAGCAACTTGTTTTTAGTTCAGGCCATACAGCAATCATCAAATCAACTATCACAAATATTGGTAAAGAAACTATGGTTATTTCCATGCATTGGAAAAATCAACCAATATTAGCAGAGAGTCTTAAGTTTAGTTCAACAAAAAATGAAGTACTTATAAAATCTTCAAAATCAAATGCGTCTGGACATCTCATATTTCCAATAGGAACTTCAATAAAAAATACTGATAATACTTATAGTACAGCACCCAAAAATATTTCATTAAAGGCAAATCAGTCTAAGGAAATTAACATTTCACAAACTTTTATTTTTCCTGAATATTCTTGGGAAAATGAAAAATTGGCACTTACAACTATTTTATTTGATTCTGTTCTCAACATTCGAAAAAATGAAAAAGAAGAACAAATTTCAGCATTAATAAACAATATAAAACCCGAATTTAAAGATTCTATTTATAAAAATGTTTTAGCAAAATCTCAATTAACACTTCAAAATAATTGGCGTATTGCGGCTGGTGAATTAAAATATGAAGGTTTATTTCCTAGTTACCATTATAAATGGTTCAATGGGTTTTGGTCTTGGGATTCGTGGAAACATGCGGTGGGCTTATCTTATTACGACCCAGAATTAGCGAAAAATCAGATGAGAACTATGTTCTATTTTCAAAATGAAGATGGTTTTATTGTTGATTGTGTTTATAGAGATACCACTATTGAGGCTCACAATTATCGCGATACAAAACCTCCATTATCTGTTTGGGCAGTTACTAAAATATATGAAAAAAATAAGGATACAGCATTTGTTAAAGAAATGTATCCTAAACTAAAAAAATATCATTATTGGTGGTATAACAAACGTGATTATGATAACGATGGTTTATGCGAATATGGTTCTACAGACGGAACTTTAATTGCTGCAAAATGGGAAAGCGGCATGGATAATGCCATCCGATTTGACGATTCTAAAATATTAAAAAATGAAGAAGGCGCATATTCTTTAGATCAGGAAAGTGTTGATTTAAATGCTTATTTATACGCTGAAAAATTGTACTTAGCAAAATTGGCAGAGGCACTTCAAATATTTAAAGATGCTAATATGTATAAAGAGGATGCTGAAATTTTAAAAATGAACATTCAAAAACAATTTTACGATTCTGAAGATGGTTGGTTTTATGACACCAATTTAGAAGGGAACCGTTTTATTAAAGGAGAAGGAAGTGAAGGCTGGACGGCACTTTGGGCAAATGCAGCTACACAAGATCAAGCAGAGGCAGTAAAAGAACGTATGATGGATCCTGAAAAATTCTTTTCAAAAGTTCCTTTTCAGACTATGAGTGCTGATCACCCAAAATTCGACCCGTTAAACGGGTATTGGAGAGGCCCAAATTGGTTAGATCAAGCTTATTTTGGTGTAAAAGGATTGCGTAATTATGGATTTAACACAGATGCAAATAAATCTACAATTCAGATATTAAAAGGTGCTGATGGTGTTTTAGGTAAAGGAAAATCGATTCGAGAAAATTACCACCCAATTACTGGTGAAGGCCTAAATGCACAAAATTTTAGTTGGAGTGCTGCACATATTATTATGCTTTTAACAGATTCATAAAAATGAACTACAACTATGTAAATATTTTAATTGAGCTAGCTAAATTAATAAAACTAATGATCATTAAATTACTAATACTAATTGGTTCTTTTGTGGATATTTCTTGTGAGCAAAAAGAATTAAGCAATATTCCATAACAAAAAAACCATTACAATCACCAAATATTTGAAGAAAACAAATTACCGCCAAGAGCTACTTTTTTTGGAACAGAATCGGCT
>NZ_JBFLKT010000336.1:0-2553 GCF_040883305.1 Lutibacter sp. | reverse complement strand
TTCTTCAGAAAAATCTTTACACATTTCAATGTAATTTTGAGTATGCTGATTGCTGTCATCTGCATATTTTACATTTAAAAAGTTTTTAATCCAATATTGAGCATCGTAATTATTAGTATCAACACTCAAAATTACTCTTCCTTCTGCATCGGAAGAATTAATAATTAAACAACCTTTGTCTAGTTTTTTGGTACTAATTCCTTTTTGAACAAAAACATCTAAACTGTCTTTTTCCATAAAAGTTTGAAAGAAATTTATTTTATTTTCAATTTTAAAAATTCCTATTGCATTTGTAACAACATCATTGTATTCTATATCTTCAAAAAGTGCAATAATTACATCTCCAACTTTAATTTGAGCCGAATTTGATTGTTCAAATAAATGATTTACAATGTGTTTAGAAACATCCACAAATGAAGTTTCATCTTTAAAAATTTCGGTTGAATAATTATTTATTTCGTTTAATTCTATATTTGCATGGTGGTTAAAACGAAAACTTTCTGCAACGTTTGCAAAAGGTTTCAATAAAAAAGGTTTCATTAACTCGTAACTTTCTTCATCGAAAGTAATTACATCTTCAGAAAAAATATTGGTAGCACTATTAAATTTGTTTCCAACTTTATGAATTATAAATTTTGTTATTGAAGCTCTAGTACGTTTTATCATTTTTTACATTTTATAAGAACGCAAATGTAAAATTTTAATAATACATTTTCAGAAATTACAACTCTAATTTTAATTGATCTGGAAGTAATCGGAATGTTTTTCTGTGGAATGGCGTAATTCCAAATTTTCTTATGGCTTCTCTGTGTTGTTTTGTTGGGTAACCTTTGTTTTTTTTCCAATAATACTCCGGGAATTCCAAATCTATTTTTTGCATAAATTCATCTCTGTAGGTTTTTGCCAATACAGAAGCTGCCGCAATACTCATAAATTTAGCATCTCCTTTTATAATTGTTTTGTGAGGAATATTTTTAAACGAGTTGAATTTATTTCCATCTACAATTATGTGTTCTGGAGTTACAGACAACTTTTCTATAGCTGTATGCATTGCTAAAATTGACGCTTGCAAAATATTTATTTCATCTATTTTAAGCTCATTTATATACGAAACTGAGAAAGCTAAGGCATTTTTTTCAATAAAAGGGCGCAATAATTCGCGTTGTTTTTCTGTTAATTGTTTAGAATCGTTTAATAAAGGATGTTCAAAATCTTGAGGTAAAATAACTGCTGCAGCCACAACTGGGCCTGATAAACAGCCTCTTCCAGCTTCATCTGTACCAGCTTCTAACACGTTTTTTAAAAAATATTTTTGAAGCCCCATAATTTTAATATAACATTACAAAATTAAAAAAGTTATCATTGCAATTTACTATTATTATTTTCGTTCAAATAATTTACCTTTGCTACTTTAGATAATTTATGAAACGAGTATGTTAAAAAGTTTATCTCCCAACGAAATAACAAATAGCGAACAGCAGGTGACCGTTAAAAAAAATAATATAAACCCATGAAAAAAGTATTAGTCACGTTATTTTTAGGGTTTTCTTTTTTAAATATTTCGGCGCAAGTAATTATGCCAGATCGTGACAATGGTCTATTTAAATCTGATAGTACCTCTTTCAAAGATCAAGTAAATATTAAACTTAGTGGAAAAACTAAGTACACAGATTATAGAATGTTTTCTGTGCAAAATGATACTGTGGTTATTGACACTACATTGACCTTACAAAAAGATTTTAAATTCAACTATATCAGAAAAGATAATTTTGAACTATTACCTTTTCATAATCAGGGGCAAACTTTTAATAAATTAGGTTTTGACTTTGAAGGAAATTCAGTTTTTCCAGATATGGGAATGGATGCTAAACAATTTAATTATTACAATGTTGAAGACATAAAATACTATAAAGTTCCAACACCAACTTCAGAATTTATGTATAAAACTGGTTTAGAACAAGGTCAGGTTCTAGATGCATTTTTAACAATGAATACCTCGCCTCAATTTAATTTCTCTTTAGCATATAAGGGGTTACGTTCTTTAGGGAAATATAGAGAATCTTTAGCCAGTCATGGTAATTTCAGAACCACTTTTAATTACAATTCTAAAAACAAAAACTATTTTTTAAAAGGTCATTTTTATTCGTTTGACTTTCTAAACGAGGAAAATGGTGGTTTAACACAAGAATCCATAAATTATTTTGAAATTAATGACCCTAATTATACAGATCGTGGCCGATTAGAAGTTAATTTTACGGATGCAGAAAATATGTATGAAGGAAAACGATATTTTGTGAACCAAAGTATCACACTTTTTTCAAAAAAGAATCAACTTACCAAAAAACACATAAAAAGTAAATTACTTATTGAACAAAAAAAGACAGATTCTTTAAATAATATACTTGCTCTTAAAACAGCCGATTCTCTTCGAATGGATTCAATAACTATTATATCTAAAAAGGAATTGGAAATAAGTAATCTAAAACCTAAAGATTCTGCTAATATTTCGATTGATGAAGATTTACTAGCTGCATCTATTAAACTGAAAGATTC
>NZ_JBFLKT010000031.1:0-7414 GCF_040883305.1 Lutibacter sp. | reverse complement strand
ATTGCAAATAATATAGATACTTGTCCAGACACACCAACTGGAGAAGACGTAAATGCAACAGGTTGTTCCGACAGTCAATTAGACGATGATAACGACGGTGTTTATAATAATTTAGATTCTTGTCCAGACACACCAACTGGAGAATCAATAAATTCAACAGGATGTTCAGACAGTCAATTAGATGATGATAACGATGGTATTATGAATAATATAGATAGTTGCCCAAACACCACATCTGGAGCAAACGTAGATGCTTCAGGTTGTTTTACATTACCCGCTAACAACTTTACTATTGAAACAATAAGCGAAACTTGTCCAAATAAAAATAACGGACAAATTTTGATCTCAGCTCAAGAAAACTACACCTATAATGTTACGCTAAATGGATCCGTTGCTAATTTAGAAAACAATGGTCTAAATCCTGGAGCTTATACAGTTTGTATTGGTGTATCTGGAGAAACGTACGAACAATGTTTTACTGTAAATATTGATCAAGGAATTACTATTTCTGGAAAGGTAGCTGTAGCTGCCGGAAAAGCTTCAATAGAAATTGAACAAGGAACTGCTCCATTCAGGGTATTTGTAAATAATAGAATTACTTTAGAAACAGCTTTACCGTCATTTACTGTTGATGTAGCACACGGAGATAAAATTGAAGTGAAATCGAACGTTGTATGCGAAGGTGCCTTTTCTAAATCAATTAATTTATTTGATGAAGTTATTGCCTACCCAAATCCAACAAAGGGTAATTTAGAAATTACTGTACCTGTTTCTCGAAACAATGTAAAAATTGAAATATATACTGTACAATCTCAGTTAATTTCAGTAAAAAATTACACTATTAACAATGGAACAGTTAAACTAGACATAAATAACAATGTGCCAGGTGTGTATTTTGCTAAAGTATATTTAGACAAACCTGTAATGCTTAAAATTATTAAAGAATAATCAATTTATTAGATTATAGAATATAAAACTATCCTAAAATCTTTGTAAGTATAAAACTCAGGATTAAATTATTTATCGTTTAATCCTGTTTTTAAATATGGTTAAAAATTGGATTAAAAATAATTTCCAATTTCTAATGGGGTAATGTTCATTTCTTAGTGCCTTTCCAACAGCTTTATCCGTTGGGAATAAGAGTTTGTTTTTAGGGTATTTGTAATTTTTCCGTTTAGGTTTCTAAAAGATTTAAAATTTACACACTTTAGAGGTTAAAACCAAAAAAAACTCGCCAAATTGGCGAGTTTTTTTATCGTATTCATCTAAAAAATTATTTATTCTCAGCATATAATTTTTCAACATGATTCCAGTTTATTACATTAAAAAATGCATTAATATAATCTGGTCTTCTATTTTGATAATGCAAGTAGTACGCATGTTCCCATACATCTAATGCTAATATTGGAAATCCTCCACAGCTAACACCTGGCATTAACGGATTGTCTTGATTTGGAGTTGAGCAAATTTCAACTTTTCCTCCTTTATGAACACATAACCAAGCCCATCCAGATCCAAAACGAGTTGCAGCAGCTTTTGCAAAAGCATCTTTAAAAGCATCAACAGAACCAAATTCCGCTACAATAGCATCTTTTAATTCTCCCGATAAATATCCTTTTCCTTCAGGATTCATTACATCCCAAAATAAACAGTGATTGTAAAAACCACCACCGTTATTTCTTACAGCTGCATTGTTCATATCTAATCCGCCTAAAATAGCTTCAATAGACTTTCCTTCTAAAGCCGTCCCAGCAATTGCATTGTTTAAATTGTTTGTATAACCCTGATGATGTTTTGTATGGTGAATTTCCATAGTTCTTGCATCAATATTTGGTTCTAACGCGTCATAAGCGTACGGTAATTTTGGTAATTCAAATGACATAGTTGTATCTGTTTTTTAGTTAAACTTAATTATTTTTCTTTTTTCGCATCTATTCAAAGATAACGAACCATTCTCACTTTAAAAAATCTTAAAAATCATATATTTTTATAGTGGTATTGGGATTAGCTATTCAACCGTAAGACTTGAGACGTTTTTTAGTGAGACGTCTCACATCTCTCGTTTCACGAAAGATGGTCTTAATAATTCGCATCCTCAGGATATTTCGCCATAAATTCTTCAGCTTTTTCAACCATTTTTTTACTTCCGCAGAAAAATGGAACACGTTGGTGCAGTTCAGTTGGTTTAATATCCATAATTCTTCTAAAACCATCAGTTGCTTTTCCATTTGCTTGTTCTGCTAAAAAAGCCATTGGATTGCATTCGTAAAGCAAACGTAACTTTCCCTTTGGGCCAATAGCACTAGTTGGGTACATATAAATTCCACCTTTTATCATATTTCTATGAAAATCTGAAACTAAAGAACCAATATAACGAGAAGTGTAAGGTCTGTTATCTCTTTCTTCCTGGCAGTATTTTAAATAGTCTTTTACACCTTGAGGAAAATGCACATAATTTCCTTCGTTTATAGAATAAATTTGACCTTCTTCAGGAAATTTAAAATTTGGATGTGATAAATAAAATGAACCAATTGCAGGATTTAAAGTAAAACCATTTACACCATGACCAGAAGTGTAAACCAACATAGTTGAAGTTCCATAAACTACATATCCGGCAGCAACTTGTAAATTACCAGGTTGTAAAAAATCAGCCATTTCAACTGGGGTGCCAATAGGGGTAACACGTTTATAAATTGAGAAAATTGTACCAACAGAAACATTTACGTCAATATTTGATGAACCATCTAAAGGATCTATTAAAACTACATATTTATTTTCGTTAGTACCTTGTTTTCCTCTTATGGTAACAAAATCGTCTTCTTCTTCACTGGCAATTCCACAAACTATTTCTCTATTAATTAAGGTTTCCATAAACACATTATTAGCAAAAACATCTAATTTTTGTTGATCTTCGCCTTGAATATTTGTTTCACCAGCTTTACCCATAATATCAACCAAACCAGCTTTATTTACCTTATAATTTACAATCTTAGCAGCTAATTTAACAGAACTTAAAAGCCTAGAAAATTCTCCAGAAGTAGATTTATAATGCTTTTGATTTTCAATAATAAATTCTCCTAATGTTAAGTTATTGGTTTCCATTTTAGTTATTTGAAGTTTGTTTTTACAAATATCGAAAAATTAATTTTGAAAAAGGTATGAGTTTGTAAGATAGTTTGAATAAAGATTTTTTATTTTAGCCATAACTATTTAATTAAAATAAGAATGAATTTTACAATTAGAGATGCAAAAATTGAAGATGTTCCTTCAGTTTTAAATTTAATAAAAGAGCTAGCACATTTTGAAAAAGAAGCAGATGCTGTGGAAGTTACAGTGGCAGATTTAGAAAAAGATGGCTTTGGAAAAACTCCTTTATTTAAAATTTTTGTAGCAGAAATTGCTGAAGAAATTGTTGCAATTGCATTATTTTATCCACGATATTCAACTTGGAAAGGACCTACAATTCATTTAGAAGATTTAATTGTAACGGAGCAAAAGAGAGGACTGAAAATTGGAAGTGCTTTGTACAAAAAAGTAATTGAATATGGTTATAATAAAGGTGTAAAACGTATTGAATGGAATGTTTTAGATTGGAATGACCCCGCAATAGAATTTTATAAAAGCACAGGTGCAAAAGTACTAAGAGACTGGGATACAGTCCAGATAGACAGAAAATCAATGAAAAAATATATAAACTTTTAAAGTGAAGATATATAAATTTGGTGGTGCATCTGTTAAAGATGCTGAAAGTATAAAAAATGTAGTACGTGTTTTAAAACATGAAGATTTTGAAAATACACTTATTGTTATTTCTGCAATGGGAAAAATGACCAATGCTTTTGAAAAAGTTATAAACGCATACTATCATAAATCTGAAGATTTAAGAGCTGAAATAGACGTTGTTAGAAAATTTCATGTAGATTTATTTGAAAACTTATTTGAAGACAAGCAACAACCCATTTTACATGAAATTGAAATTTTATTTGGGCAGTTAAGTGGATTTATGGCAATTAATAAATCAACTGATTATAATTATATCTACGATCAAATTGTTGGTTATGGAGAATTACTTTCAACAAAAATTATTAGTAGTTATTTAAATTCTGTTGGTATTTCAACAACATGGATTGATGTTAGAGATTTTATTAAAACCGACACTACTTATAGAAATGCGTCTGTTAATTGGAAACAAACGTGTGATAATATTAAAACACTAGACACTCATACTTTATACATAACTCAAGGTTTTTTAGGTAGTAATTCTAAAAACAAAACCACCACTTTGGGTAGAGAAGGTTCAGATTATACCGCAGCCATTTTTGCATATTGTTTAAATGCTGAAAGTGTAACAATATGGAAAGATGTAAATGGTGTTTTAAATGCAGACCCTCGCTATTTTGAAGAAACAATATTATTAGAACAAATCTCATACAGCGAAGCCATTGAAATGGCTTTTTATGGTGCTTCAGTAATTCATCCAAAGACATTAAAACCACTCGAAAATAAAAAAATACCTTTAAATGTTCGTTCATTTTATAATTTAGAAAATAAAGGTTCAATTGTAAGTAAGGGACAACATTTATTTCCAGAAATTCCTTGTTTTATTTTAAAAACTAATCAAATTTTAGTTTCCATTTCTGCTCTGGATTTTTCTTTTATGGTAGAACATAATTTAAGTGATATTTTTAAAATTTTACACGATTGTAAACTAAAAGTAAATCTTATTCAAAATTCGGCTCTAAGTTTTTCGGTTTGTTTGGAAGATAAATTTAATAATTTTGAACCTTTTTTGTTGAAAATAAAACCTAAATACAATGTTACTTTTGTTAGTAATGTTTCGCTTTATACAATTAGACATGCTACACAAAAAGCAATTAAATTAGTAGAGCAAAATGGAACGGTACTATTAAAACAAGCCACAAAAGGAACAGTACAACTTATTATGCAATAATTTTATGTATTTTTGTAGTTATCTTTAATTAAATTTAAATGAGTTTAGTAACACCGAAAGAAGTTTCGAAAGTAATAAATCTAGATAAATATGGATTTATTGGTACATTTTTTGGTTGGTTATTAATGAAAATTTTACGGATATCTGCCATAAATAAAATATACAATAAACATAAACATTTAAATGATTTAGATTTTTTTACGGCTCTTCTAGCCGATCTCCAAATAAAATTTGAAATCCCAGAAGAAGATTTAAAAAGAATACCAAAAGATGGTGCCTTTATTACAGTTTCAAATCATCCTCTTGGTGGAATTGATGGTATTTTATTATTGAAATTATTGATCGAAAAAAGACCAGATTATAAAATAATTGCTAATTTTTTACTGCATAGAATTGAGCCAATGAAGCCTTTTATTATGCCTGTAAATCCTTTTGAAGATAGAAAAGATGCAAAATCGAGTATTGCTGGTATAAAAAGCGCACTCTTGCATATTCAAGAAGGGAAACCTTTAGGTGTTTTTCCGGCTGGTGAAGTTTCTACCTATAAAGATGGAAAATTAATTGTAGATAAACCTTGGGAAGAAGGTGCTATAAAACTAATTCAAAAAGCAAAAGTTCCTGTAATTCCAATTTATTTTCATGCAAAAAATAGTAGGTTATTTTATTTTTTATCTAAACTAAACCCTACACTTCGAACGGCAAAATTACCTTCAGAACTGTTGTCACAAAAAGAACGTGTTATTAAGGTTCGAATAGGGAAAGCTATTCCTGTTAAAGATCAGGAAGAATATGAGGAAACTCAAGATTTTTGCGATTTTATTCGAAGAAAAACGTATATGTTAGCAAACCCATTTGAAAAAGTGTCTAAAACTATAAACGCCTCGTCATTAAAAAAAACGAAGCAACCAAAAAAAATTGTTAGTAAAAAAAATAATGATAAAATTATTCAAGAAGTAGATACGCTTCGCAATAATAATGGAAGATTGTTAAAAAGTAAAGATTATGAAGTCTTTTTTGCTCCAAGTAACAAAATTCCTAACATAAAATTTGAGATTGGTCGTTTACGTGAGATCACATTTAGAGAAGTTGGAGAAGGTACCAACGAATCTATAGATTTAGATAGATTTGATGGGTTTTATCATCATTTATTTTTATGGGATGATTCCGAAAAAAAATTAGTTGGAGCCTATAGAATGGGTTTAGGTAAAGATATTTATAAAAAACATGGTATTGAAGGTTTTTATATACATACCCTTTTTAAGTTTGAACAAGAATTGTACTCAATGATGGAAAATTCTATTGAAATGGGGCGTGCATTTATTATTAAAGAATATCAGCAAAAACCAATGCCGTTATTTTTACTTTGGAAAGGTATTGTGCATGTAACATTACGACATCCAGAATATAAATATTTAATAGGAGGAGTTAGCATTAGCAATCAATTTTCCAATTTTTCAAAATCGTTAATGATTGAGTTTATGAAATCTCATTATTACGACCCATACATTGCACAATACATTCACCCAAAAAAAGAATATAAGGTAAAATTGAAAGATGCCGATAAAGATTTTGTTTTTGATGCTACCAAAGCGGATATGAATAAATTTGATAAAATAATTGATGAAATTGAACCTGGAGCACTAAGAATCCCTGTGTTAATTAAAAAATATGTAAAACAAAATGCGCGCTTGGTTGCTTTTAATGTTGACCCAAAATTTAATAACGCTATAGATGGGTTAATGTACATTAGAGTTTCAGACATACCTGAAAGTACTGTGAAACCGGTTATGGAAGAGTTTCAAGCGGAGCTGGAAAGCAGTTTAGAAAATGAAAATTTAGAAACTACAATTACTTCTAAAGAAATGCATTCTTCTGGTTAGAGTTCCTAAATGTTTATAAAATGAGGTTATCAGTATAAAACCTAACAGGTTTTTAAAAACCTGTTAGGTTTACAATCTATAAATAGAATAGTTTAAAACGTGGATCCAAACTAATATCAAAAAGAAGGATTAAAAAGTTTCTAATCTTTAGATTTCTAAAATTTACAAATCAAATTTGATTCCCTGTGCAAGTGGTAATTCCGTTGTATAATTTATAGTATTCGTTTGACGACGCATATAAATTTTCCAAGCATCTGACCCAGACTCTCTTCCTCCTCCAGTTTCTTTTTCACCACCAAAAGCACCACCAATTTCAGCGCCAGAAGTTCCAATATTTACATTTGCAATTCCGCAATCTGATCCGGCTTGAGATAAAAACAACTCCGCTTCACGCAAATTATTTGTCATTATAGCCGATGAAAGTCCTTGATTTACACCATTCTGAATTTCAATAGCGTTGGTAACATCACCTGAATATTTTAATAAATATAAAATTGGTGCAAATGTTTCGTGTTGTACAATTTCAAAATGATTTTCAGCTTCAGCAATTGCAGGTTTTACATAACAACCTGTTTCAAAACCT
>NZ_JBFLKT010000030.1:0-3204 GCF_040883305.1 Lutibacter sp. | reverse complement strand
TACGCCACCAGAATTGCATAAAATATCAGGAATTACAGTAATCCCATTATTTAATAATACTTTTTCTCCTTCAACAGATGTTGGTCCATTTGCTCCTTCAGCAACCAAAAACGCTTTAATTTTATGTGCATTTTCTTCAGTAATTTGATTTCCTAATGCAGCTGGTATACAAATATCACAATCAAGTGCATAAAAGTCTTCTTTTTCTATTGCCAATGCATTTGGATATTCTTTTATACTTCCATTATTTTTTAACATATAATTTTGTAAATCTTCAACAGCAATTCCTTTAGCGTTATAAATAGTTCCAAAAGCATCTTGCACACTAATTAATAGAGCGCCTTCTTTAGCCAAAAAATGAGAAACCCAATAACCCACATTACCAAAACCTTGTACAATATATTTTTTACCTTCTAAAGAAATATTATTTGCTTTTGCCCAATATTTAATGGTTAGATAAACTCCATAACCAGTAGCTCTATCTCTTCCTTCTAACCCTCCAGATCCGATTGGTTTTCCAGTAACAACATGTTGATTTTTAGAACGCTCTGAAGGTGTTTTTGTAGACATATATGTGTCTGCAATCCATGCCATAGTTTGTGCATTTGTATTAACATCTGGCGCTGGAATATCGTGTTCTGGCCCAATATTATCTCCCAATGCATAAGTAAACCTTCTAGTTATTCTTTCCAATTCTGCCTTAGAATACTTAGAAGGATCTATTTGAATTCCTCCTTTTGCGCCTCCATAAGGCAACCCTGCTAAAGAAGTTTTCCAAGTCATCCACATAGCAAGTGCCTTTACAGCATCGGTATCTGTAGTTGAATGGTATCTTAAACCTCCCTTATAAGGTCCTAAAGCATTATTATGCTGCACACGGTAACCCGTAAAAACTTCAACCTCCCCGTTGTCCATTTTAACTGGAAAATGAATAACTAATTCATTATTTGTATTCGCTAAAATTTTTCTAATATTAGGGTTTAAACCTATAAGATCTGCAACAGCATTAAACTGTTTCATTACATTTTTATACATTCCTTGCTTATGAACTTTTTTTTGTTTTGTCTCTTGTATCAACATATTTATTAATTTTAAAATAATACTAAATCTTGATTATTTATTTGAAAATCATTGTTGTGGTTTTGTTTGGTAACCTCAAAATCACTGCATGACCAAATAAATCTTTTACATTCAGTTAACGAGCAATATTGTTTGTGAATGCAATTTGAACACAAACTACTATCTATTTTATTCATAATGCTATTATTTAGATTTGTCTCCATAAAGCAAGAGCCATTCCAATAAACAACATGATTAATTTTTTTTAAGTATATACTTGATTTTAAGATTATTAATCACCTTTAAAAGGTTTTAATCATAAACTGAGGTGAGGAAATATTCCTCAAATGAATCAAAATTACCCAATATTAAACCTTGAGTATTATTGAATTTTTTGACGAAGTGTTTTTCGATCTATTTGTAAAATTTCAGCAGCCTTTGACTTGTTATTTCCAGTAGCTTCTAAAACTTTAAGTATGTATTTTTTTTCATATTCCTTAAGAGAAGCAAAGGAAGTTTCGTTAAAATTTATTTTAAATTTTAAATATTCTGGTAAATCTTTAACTTCTATAGTATTTGAATCAGCCAAAATAATAGCTTGCTGCACAACATTTTCAAGCTCTCTAATATTTCCCTGCCAATGATGCCGCTTTAAAATATTCAGCGCATCAATTGATATTTTTATAAATTGATCTTTATACTCTAATCCATATTTAAATAAAAATTTATCCACTAAAAGCGGAATATCGGATATTCTATTTCGAAGTGGAGGAACCTCAATTTGAACTACTGTTAAACGATAATACAAATCTTCTCTAAATATTTTCTTTTGAATAAGTTCTAGTAAATTACTATTTGTAGCTGTTATAACACGAATATCCAATTTTGTAGCGTTTTGCGCCCCTATTTTAGTAATTTCCTTTTCTTGTAAAACTCGCAAAAGTCTAGCTTGAACAGCTAGTGAAGCATTTCCAATTTCATCTAAAAAAATAGTTCCAGTATTTGCGGCTTGGAAGAATCCATTTCTATTAGTATCCGCTCCTGTAAAAGCACCTTTAACATAACCAAATAATTCAGATTCTAATAAGGTTTCTGGAATTGCAGCGCAATTAACAGCAATAAAAGGTGCGCGAGCAAATTTACCCATGTAATGAATCGCTCTAGCTACCAATTCTTTTCCTGTACCACTTTCACCCTGTATAAAAACAGTTGCTTTATTATTTTTAACTCTATCAATAATTTCGGTTACTTTTTTTAATTCTTTAGAGCTTCCTATTAGTTCTCCGTAACTTTGTTTATCCGTTTTATTTAAAACTTTATTGTGAGTTGTTTTGGTTAATTTTTGAGAAAACGATTTTGCAACAGCTTCTTTTAATTCCTCTTTTGTAAAAGGCTTTACTAAATAATCAACAGCTCCTGATTTCATAACATCAACTGCATCATGTAAAGACGGATAGCCGGTAACAACTAATTTAGGAAGTGCAGGAAAATGTTCAGAAACATATTTAATAAGCTGAAAACCATCAACTTCAGGCATTTTAAGATCAGTGATCAACAAGTCTATTTCAGTATCTTTCAATATTTGAATTGCTTCTTTTACAGATATTGCCTTATAACTATGGTAATTTAAGTCGTACAAATGCCGTTGTATAAGTTCTAAAATGTTAACATCATCATCTACAATTAATATGTTCTCTTTTTTTAATGTCATAACAATTATAATTTAGGAAAATTAACAATAAAAGTTGTGCCTTTTGGAAAGTTAGGTTGGTGTTTAATTGTACCCATATGGCTTTTAATAATTCCGTGCACAACACTTAATCCTAAACCAGATCCATCTCCAACAGGTTTGGTTGTAAAAAAAGGTTCAAATATTTTATCGTAAATACTATTTTTTATTCCTGGTCCTTGATCGGAAATACTTAATGTTACATTTTTTAAGTTATCAGTTACATTTATAGTAATAATACCTTCTTCAGGTGAAAAATAAATAGCATTTAAAATTAAATTAAAAACAACTTGAGTAAGTTGAATAGTATCCACTTTTAACTTAATTAATGGGTTACTGAAGTTTGATGTATACTTGATTTTGTGTTTTTTAAACGTTGGATCTAATAGGTTTATTGCGTCTAAAATAACCTCATT
>NZ_JBFLKT010000335.1:0-2534 GCF_040883305.1 Lutibacter sp. | reverse complement strand
CCAAAAATTGGAGAAGCACATGTTGCTGCCTTGCCTTATGAAATTATTTTACAAGGAAAAAATGCAACCATGTTGCACGGAAAATATAGAATTGCATTGCATTGGCCAGAATTAACTATGGGAACATTTATGAAAATTATGAGTACCCCTGGCGATATTGAAGATACATTAGAAGAACTATGTAAATAGAGTTAGTATTATTGTTCACAATTATTTTTAAGGAAGTTGAGGTTTATGAAAACTATAATTTTTTCAGACAATCTCAACTTTTTTTTACGATCAGTTTCGCCGTTTTTTGTGAAGCTCCCTTACCTCCTAATTTACGCTCTAAATCAAAATAATTTAGAAACATTTTAGAACGAACGTCATCGTTCAAAATTTTATGAAGTTCTTTTTCTAGCGTAATTTCATTAAAATCGTTTTGAATTAATTCTTTTACAACTTCCTTATTCATTATTAAATTAACCAACGAAATATATTTTAAATCTATCAACCTTTTACCAATTTGATACGAAAGCCAACTTGTTTTATAACACACAATTTCCGGCACTTTAAATAGTGCTGTTTCAAGTGTTGCTGTACCCGAAGTTACAATTGCAGCATAAGAAAGGGATAATAAATCGTAGGTTTTATTGCTTACAAATTTTACATTTTCTTTATTTATAAACTGTTGGTAAAATTGATAATCCTGACTTGGTGCTCCTGCAATTACAAATTGGTAGTCCGTAAATTTATCAGCCATTTTTAACATTACCGCAAGTAATTTTTTTATTTCCTGTTTTCTACTTCCAGGTAACAAGGCAATAATGGGCTTTTCTCCTAATTCATGTTCTTTTCTAAAAACGGCTTCTCTAACCTGTTTTCTATTTGCAATAGCATCTAACAAAGGATGCCCTACAAAAGTTACTTTATAATCATATTTTTTATAAAAATCTTCTACAAAAGGAAGAATTACATACATTTCGTCAATATCTCTTTTGATATCTTTAACTCTGCCAGACCTACTTGCCCAAACCTGCGGAGAAATATAATAAACAGTATAAAAATTATTGGATTTGGCCCATTTTGCAATGCGCAAATTAAAACCAGAGTTATCTATAAAAATTATTTTGTCTGGATTGAATTTTAAAATATCTTCTTTACAAAATTTAATAAACCCTAAAACGGTTGAAAGGTTGGTTATAACTTCCGCAAAACCCATAAAGGCTCTTTCTTTGTAGTGCTTAACAAGGGTTCCTCCAACTGCTGCCATTAAATCTCCTCCCCAAAATCTAATTTCAGCTTGTTGATCCTCTAACAATAATGCTTTCATTAAATTAGAACCGTGTAAATCTCCTGAAGCTTCCCCAGAAAGGATATAATATTTCATTAATTATTTTTGAAAAAAAGTTAATAATAATACTAAAAATGCGATAAAAAACGTTTCAAACAATACGCCACGCGCTCTGTAAATCTGTTTTTTCTTAAGAAAAATAAAAAACACAAAAAAATTAGCTATTGCTCCCAACACCAATACTTTACCCTCTAAATCACCTTCTTGTATCAACTCTAAACTTGTGTGAAAATCGTATGTCGAAAAAAATTCAATAAAGATGAAAGAACCAACAGCAGTTGCAATTAGACCAACCATAAAACCAATAAGTAGTTCTTTTATCATTTTAATAAACTATAAATTCCAGCTATTTAATTTTTGTATAAAATGATGCGCTGTTAAATCGAACATAACCGGCACCACCGAAATATAATTATTCGCCAACGCCCATTCATCGGTATCTTCACCTTTGTCCATATTTACAAATTTACCCGTTAACCAATAGTAAACTCTTCCTTGTGGATTGGTACGCTTATCAAATTCTTCTACCCAATTTGCACGTGCCTGTCTGCATATTTTAATACCTTCAAATGTTTCACTTTTTGGGAAATTAACATTTAAAACCACCCCATCTGGCAACCCATGTTCCAATACATTTAAAACAACTTGTTTTATAAAAGGTTTTAGTACTTCAAAATTGGCATTCCAAGAATAATCTAATAACGAAAACCCAATTGCAGGGATTCCCTCAACTCCAGCTTCAACAGCGGCACTCATAGTTCCAGAATAAATTACATTGATTGATGAGTTTGACCCATGATTAATACCCGAAACACACAAGTCTGGTCTTCTCTCTAAAATTTCACTTACTGCCAATTTTACACAATCTGCAGGAGTTCCCGATGATTTATATTCGGTTTGTGGTCCATCATCAACAGTAATTTGATTGCAGTATAAAGTTTCATTTATAGTAACTGCGTGTCCCATACCACTTTGCGGACTGTCAGGTGCAACCACAACTACATCTCCAATTTCGTTCATTACAGCAATTAAAGTACGTATTCCAGGAGCTGTTATTCCATCATCATTGGTTACTAAAATTAAAGGTCTTTTCTTCATATTTTAAATTTAAAGAACAAAGCTACTATATTTTATCTGGTTTCAATAAATTTAACTTTAACATTTTATAAAGATAATTTGCTGTTTTTTTTAGGTATCATTG
>NZ_JBFLKT010000334.1:0-3542 GCF_040883305.1 Lutibacter sp. | reverse complement strand
CGAATATATACCACAACCTAAAATCGTTAGTGTAAATCTAAATGTGGAGTTATATCCTTCTAAAAGAAATTATAGAGCAGAGGGTTATTATATCCTCAAAAACACAACTACAGCACCTATTAATGAGGTTCATATTCAAAAAATGATAGAAGATGATGTTGCCTTGAGTAACATTACTTTTGAAGGTGGAGCTACAATAAATAAAGAATACAGTAAATATAGTTATTCGATTCATAAACTAAAGAATCCTTTGCAACCAGGTGATTCTATTAAAATGAATTTCAAGCAAACATATACAACTAAAGGATTTTCAGGATCAAAATCTAATACTGCTATTGTTGAAAACGGAACTTTCTTTAAGAACGAAGATTTTCCAATTTTAGGATATGCTAAAAAGTATGAGCTTCAAGATAAAGAACAACGTAAAGAATATCAATTACCTGAAAGGGTAGGTAAAGCATCAATAGATGATGTTAATGAACTACAAAACGCAAGATCTGGAAGTGATTCTGATGGTATATGTTTTGAAATGATTATTGGTACAGCAATAGATCAAACTGCTATTGTACCTGGAGAGTTAGTAAAGCAATGGAAAGAAAATAACCGTAGTTACTTTCAATATAAAATGAATCAGAAAATGATTAACTTTTATGCTATTGTTTCCGCACGTTACGAAGTAAAGAAAGATATTTGGGAGCCTAAATCTGGAATCATAAAGCAACCTGTTGAATTAGAAATCTACTATCATAAAGCACATCATTATAATTTAGATAGAATGATGAAATCTATGAAAGCTTCTTTTGATTATTATAGTACTAATTTTAGTCCATATCAATATAAACAAATGCGTATTACAGAATTTCCACGTTATGCACAATTTGCACAATCGTTTCCTGGTACAGTGCCGTTTTCTGAGTCTATAGGCTTTGTATTAGATATTGATGACAAAGAAGATGTAGATATGGCATTCTATGTAACTGCACATGAATTGGCGCATCAATGGTTTGGAATGCAAGTAGAAGCCGCTAATGTTCAAGGCCAATTGATGATATTAGAAACCTTGTCACAGTATGCAGCTATAATGGTGTTAAAACAGGAATATTCCGAAGAAAAAGTACAACAGTTTTTAGAGCTTCAAAAAGATAAATATGTAGCAGGAAAAGAAAGAGAAAGTAGAGAAGAACCATCTCTTGCATTGGTAGAAAATCAAGATTACATCTATTATGCAAAAGGAGCGCTGAACATGTATGAACTTCAAAAAAGTATTGGAGAAGCTAACGTTAATTTAGCTTTAAAGAGGTTTATAAACGATTGGAATACAACAAATGGAAAGTTAAAAACGGCTACAAATAGGTATGCAACAACTAAGGACTTATTAAGGTATTTTAGAGATGTTACACCAGATTCACTGCAATATTTAATAGCTGATTTGTTTGAAACAGTGAAGCCTATGAAATAACTTTAATCATAAAAATCATTTACAATAGAAGCTGATATAACTTTATTTTAATCAAATAACGACTTATGTGATCGAATAAATTTTGATTCTGGAAGAAGTTTCTCAAAAGATGAAAATTTTTAATGACTAACAATCATCTCATTTTTTTAATAAACTTTGGTATTCACAATAATAGGTATAAAAAATAGCTGAATTTATAAAACTAATTAATATTACACTTATCTTTAAAATTTAAAACACCAAATATGGTATATCAATTATCAGCTTAAAATCGTTTTTAACCTGTAACCATATTTTAGGACTAGACATTAGAGAATGGACAATAAAAAAATGAAAGCAGCAATTCGCAGGAATTATTGTGCTCCAAATCAATTAAAAATTGAATCTGTTGATAAGCCAGGCCCGAAGGAGAATGAAGTATTAATTAGAGTTTATGCTACAACTGTTAACAGGACTGATTGCGCGAACCTGATAGCTAAACCATTTTTCATGAGATTTGTCCTAGGTTTATTTAAGCCAAGGAAAATCATAGTAGGGACAGATTTTGCAGGAGAAGTACTATCAATTGGTAAAAATATTAAATCAATTAATATTGGAGACAGGGTATTTGGCTTTAATGACACAGGTTCAGAATCTCAAGCTGAATATTTAACAACTGTTGATGAAAATATTTTCACTATTCCAAAAAACATTGATTTTAAACAGGCAGCTGCAAGTATAGAAGGAGCACATTACGCTTACTCTTTTATTCATAAAGTAAATATTAAATCAGGCCATCGCATTCTAATAAATGGAGCTACTGGTGGGATTGGTTCCGCTCTATTACAATTTGTTAGGCAATATGATGTAAAAATAACCGCCACCTGTAGCACTAAGAATATCGAACTCATAAAAAAATTGGGTGCTGACGAAATTGTTGATTACACGAAAGAAGACTTTACTGATAAAGATGGAAATTATGATTTTGTTTTTGATACGGTTGGTAAAAGCACATTTGGTAAGTGTAAAGCATTATTAAATAAAAAAGGAGTTTACATTTCCTCTGAATTAGGACCTTATTCTCAAAATGTATTCTATCCTCTATTTAATTCAATATCAAATAAGAAAGTAATCTTTCCTATTCCTTACAATAAGAGAGAAACAATACCATTTATAATTAGTCACTTAGAGAAAGGAAGTTTTAAGCCAGTGATAGACAGAGAATACCAATTAAAAGATATATCGAAGGCTTATGAGTATGTAATCAAAGGAGAGAAAATAGGAAATGTTATAATTAACGTTAAGAATAACGAGAGTACAACAAAACCTAAACTGCATTAAAAAATAGTTTAGCCAAACTGTTGTGCTTAACATCTCTAAAAGAGATTTTTTTGCAATTATTATATTTTGCCTGTAATATTTTTTAATTTACACCACTAACTACTAAAAACAATACTATTGAGTAGCGATTTTTATAAAACATCTATATTACCATTTGCAGGAATAATTATCAAATTATGTCGTGCATACACCAACTCGCAACAAGATTTTGAAGATTATTACCAAGAAGTGTGTTTACAGATATGGAGGAGTAAAGATAATTTCCGCGAGGAATCGCAATGGAGTACTTGGGTGTACAGAATTTCATTAAACGTTTGTTTAACCTTACTTAAGAAAAAGAAAAATAATGTTCAACATTTTGCGTCAGATTCTATAACTACTGAAGAAACCGAAGACAACTACGCATTTTCAAATGAATCTCTAAATTTATTATATGCTGCTATTAGAAAATTATCAGAAATAGATAGAGCCATTATAATGCTCTATTTAGAAGAAAAATCACAAAAGGAAATTGCTGAAATTATAGGAACAAATCCTAATAATATTGGTGTACGTGTTAAAAGAATTAAAAATAGATTAAAAAAAATACTAGATGGAAAAATCAATTGAAAACATATGGAAAGAAGGTTTTCTAGAAGGTGATGCATTAGTAGCGCCAAAAATAAACAACCTATACAGCCAAAAATCAATTCATATCATTGATAAATTTAAAAGAATGTTTCGTATTAATTTAATTGCAATTGTGGCTTTCTCATTTGCTTTT
>NZ_JBFLKT010000333.1:0-16818 GCF_040883305.1 Lutibacter sp. | reverse complement strand
GCTCCAGAATATTTTGTAGCCGTAGTTAAACCTGGAAGAATTATGTTCGAAGTAGGTGGTGTACCAGCAGATGTTGCAAAAGAAGCTTTACGTTTAGCAGCACAAAAACTTCCTGTAAAAACGAAGTTTGTAGTAGCTAGAGATTTTGATAACGCTTTATAACCGATAAAGAAAATGAAACAATCTGAAATTATAGAATTATCAACAGAAGAGTTACAAGAAAAGCTTGGGAGCTTAAAGAAAAGTTATACAGATCTTAAAATGGCTCATTCAATTTCGCCGTTGGAAACTCCACTGCAATTGAGAGTACTTAGAAGAACTGTAGCACGTGTTGCTACAGAATTAACTAAAAGAGAATTACAATAATTGTATTCAGTAAAGATGGAAAAAAGAAATCTTAGAAAAGAGAGAATAGGCGTAGTTTCAAGTAATAAAATGGAGAAATCTATTGTTGTTGCTGAGGTGAAAAAAATGAAGCACCCTATGTACGGAAAATTCGTGTTAAGTACTAAAAAATATGTAGCACACGATGAGAAAAATGATTGCAATATTGGAGATACTGTTAGAATAATGGAAACACGTCCAATGAGTAAATCTAAACGTTGGAGATTAGTAGAAATCCTAGAAAGAGCTAAATAATTATGTTACAGACAGAATCAAGATTAAGAGTCGCAGATAATACTGGAGCTAAAGAAGTTTTAGTAATAAGAGTTTTAGGAGGAACTAAAAAACGTTACGCTTCTATTGGAGATAAAATTGTTGTTAGTATTAAAGATGCTACACCAAACGGATCTGTTAAAAAAGGTCAGGTTTCTAAAGCAGTGGTTGTTAGAACGAAGAAAGAAATCAGAAGAAAAGACGGATCTTATATTCGTTTTGATGACAATGCTTGTGTATTGTTAAATGCTGATACTGAAGATATGAAAGGAACTCGTGTATTCGGTCCTGTAGCAAGAGAACTTCGTGAAAAACAATTTATGAAAATTGTATCATTAGCACCTGAAGTGCTTTAATAAATTATAAGAGATGAAATTAAAGATAAAATCAGGAGATACTGTTAGAGTAATGGCAGGAGATCATAAAGGAGAAGAAGGAAAAGTTGTTACAATTTTTCCAAATAAAAACAGAGCGATTGTTGAAGGTGTTAATATGATATCTAAACATTCAAAACCTAGCGCACAAAACCCACAAGGAGGTATTGTAAAAAAGGAAGCTTCAATTCATATTTCAAACTTAATGTTACTTGAAGGAGATAATGTTACAAAAGTTGGTTATAGAGTAGAAGGTGAGAAAAAAGTTAGGTTCTCTAAAAAATCTGATAAAGCAATTTAATTATGGCTTATATACCAAGACTTAAAGAAGAGTATAATAGTAGAGTTGTGAAAACTCTTACTGAAGAATTTAGTTACAAAAACATTATGCAAGTGCCTAAATTACAAAAAATTGTAATTAGTAAAGGTGTTGGTGCGGCTGTAGCTGATAAGAAATTAATTGATTATGCCGTTGATGAATTGACTAAAATATCTGGTCAAAAAGCAATATCAACTGTATCTAAAAAAGACGTTGCAGCTTTTAAATTACGTAAAGGTGTGCCAATTGGTGCAAAAGTAACTTTGCGTGGTACTAAAATGTACGAATTTTTAGACAGATTGGTAACTGCATCTTTACCTCGTGTAAGAGATTTTAACGGAATCAAAGCAAATGGTTTTGATGGTAGAGGAAACTACAATTTAGGTATTACTGAACAAATCATTTTCCCAGAAATTGATATTGATAAAGTAAACAAAATTAGTGGTATGGATATTACATTTGTAACATCTGCCAATACTGATAAAGAAGCAAAATCATTATTAAGTGAATTAGGTTTACCATTTAAAAAGAATTAAGGAATGGCTAAAGAATCAATGAAAGCCCGTGAGGTTAAGAGAAAAAAGTTAGTTGCAAAGTATGCTGAAAAACGTAAAGCTTTAAAAGAAGCTGGAGATTATGAAGCATTACAAAAACTTCCGAAAAATGCGTCACCAGTTCGTATGCACAATCGTTGTAAATTAACTGGAAGACCAAAAGGGTACATGAGACAATTTGGTATTTCACGTGTAACATTCCGTGAAATGGCAAACCAAGGTTTAATACCAGGAGTTAAAAAAGCTAGCTGGTAAAATATTTAAATAATTGGTTTTAGGTTCGTTGCAGAGTGCAAGGAAAACCGAAACCGTAAATTAATAGATTATGATTACAGATCCAATCGCGGACTATCTAACTAGAGTTAGAAATGCAATTATGGCAAATCACAGAGTCGTTGAAATTCCGGCTTCAAAAATTACTAAAGAAATAACAAAGATTTTATTTGATCAAGGTTATATTTTAAGTTATAAATTTGATGATGAAGGTTTTCAGGGTACTATAAAGATTGCCTTAAAATATGATAAAGCTACAAAAGCTTCTGTTATAAAAAAATTACAACGTATTAGTACACCAGGTTTACGTAAATATGTTGGAGCCGATGAAATGCCTCGTGTTTTAAACGGATTAGGTATTGCTATAGTTTCTACCTCTAAAGGTGTTATGACTAATAAGCAAGCCCGTACAGAACATGTTGGTGGAGAAGTTTTATGTTACGTATATTAATAAAGAACTAAACAAAGATGTCAAGAATAGGAAATAACCCAATTGCATTACCAGAAGGTGTTACATTAGATATAAATAAAAATGTAGTTACTATTAAAGGTAAGTTGGGTGCGTTAACGCAAGAAATTAAAGATGATATTACTGTTAAAGTTGAAGAAGGTTCAATTATAGTTGAGCGTCCTTCAGATAGTAAAAGCCATAAAGCAAAACATGGTTTGTACAGATCTTTATTAAATAATATGATAGAAGGTGTTTCAAAAGGATGGTCTAAAGAATTAGAACTTGTTGGTGTTGGTTATAGAGCTAGCAACCAAGGACAAGTTTTGGATTTAGCTTTAGGTTTTTCACACAATATTGTAATTGATGTGGCTCCTGAAGTAAAAGTTGAAACAATTTCAGAAAAAGGGAAAAACCCGATCGTAAAATTAACTTCTTTTGATAAACAACTTGTAGGAGCTGTTGCCGCAAAGATTCGTTCTATGCGTAAACCAGAACCATACAAAGGAAAAGGAGTGAAATTTGTAGGAGAAATATTAAGAAGAAAAGCAGGTAAATCTGCATAATAATTAAGATATTATGGCATTATCAAAGCTTGAAAGAAGAATAAGAATTAAGCATAGAATTAGAAAAATTGTTACAGGTACTGAAACCAAACCTAGGTTATCTGTTTTTAGAAGTAACAAAGAAATTTATGCTCAATTAGTTGATGACAACGCAGGGACAACATTAGTATCTGTATCATCAAGAGATAAAGAAATAGAAGCGTCAGGTTCAAAGTTAGAAGTTGCAAAAGTGGTAGGTAAAGCTATCGCTGAAAAAGCAACAAAAGCTGGTATAGAAGCTGTTGCATTTGATAGAAATGGATTTTTGTATCACGGTAGAGTGAAGGCTCTAGCAGACGCTGCAAGAGAAGCAGGTTTAAAATTTTAGTAAATTATGTATCATAAATACAAAAACGTAGAAAGAGTAAAACCTAGCGGGTTAGAACTTCAAGATCACCTAGTGGGTGTACAAAGAGTTACTAAAGTAACAAAAGGGGGTAGAGCATTTGGATTTTCAGCTATTGTTGTAGTTGGAGATGGAAATGGTGTAGTTGGACAAGGGTTAGGAAAGTCTAAAGATGTTGCTTCTGCAATTGCGAAAGCAATAGAGGATGCAAAGAAAAATTTGGTAAGAATTCCAATTATTAAACAAACATTACCTCACGAACAAAAAGGTAAATTTGGCGGAGCAAAAGTATTTTTAAAACCAGCTTCACATGGTACAGGGGTTATTGCAGGTGGTGCAGTAAGAGCGGTATTAGATTCTGTTGGTGTACACGATGTACTTTCAAAATCTCAAGGATCGTCAAATCCACATAATGTTGTAAAAGCTACATTTGATGCTTTATTACAATTGCGTAGTGCTAGTATGATTGCAAAAGAAAGAGGAATTTCTTTAGAAAAAGTATTTAAAGGATAAAACAAGGAGTACGATGGCAAAAATTAGAGTAACACAAGTTAGAAGTAAAATTAGACGTCCTAAAAATCAAAAATTGACTTTAGAGGCGCTAGGTTTACGTAAGATTGACCAAGTAGTTGAACATGAGGCTACTCCAGCAATCCTTGGAATGGTAAATACAGTTAAACACTTAATTTCTGTTGAAGAAGTTAAATAACATTTTATAAAAAGATGACATTAAATAACTTAAAACCTGCTGCAGGATCTGTTAAAAATCAAAGCAAAAGAATTGGTAGAGGACAGGGTTCTGGAAAGGGAGGAACAGCAACAAGAGGTCATAAAGGAGCTAAATCTCGTTCTGGATATTCTAGAAAAGTTGGTTTTGAAGGTGGTCAAATGCCTTTACAAAGACGTGTACCTAAATTTGGTTTTACTAATATTAACCGTAAAGAATATGCAGGTATTAATTTGCATAAACTTCAAGAGTTAGTTGATAATGGTAAAATTAAAGATACGGTTACATTAGACATTTTAATTGAGAATAGATTAGCTGGAAAGAATGACCTAGTTAAAATATTAGGAAACGGTGAATTAAAAGCTAAATTAAACATAACTGTTCATAAATTTACGGCAACTGCAAAAGCTGCAATTGAAAGTGCTGGAGGTACAGCTGAAACGTTATAATAAAATATAGATGAAAAAATTTATTCAAACCATTAGAGACATTTGGACTATAGAAGAACTTAGAAATAAGATTCTTTTAACACTTGGATTTATGGCTATCTATCGTTTTGCTGCTCAAGTTCCACTTCCAGGTATTGATATTACTGTTGCACAGGCTGCATTAGCAAATCAAACAAGTGGTGGAGGAATTTTAGGATTACTTGATATGTTTACAGGAGGTGCATTTGCACAAGCATCTATTGTTGCTTTGGGAATTATGCCTTATATATCAGCATCTATTGTTGTTCAGCTAATGGGAATTGCGGTTCCTTATTTACAGAAACTTCAAAAAGATGGTGAGAGTGGAAGAAAAAAAATCAATCAGATTACACGTTGGTTAACTATTGCCATTACAATGGTACAGGGACCTGCTTATATTACTAATATTTATCAATTAATACCATCTTCGGCTTTTTATATAAGTGGAAGTATGTTTTGGTTGACTTCAATGGTAATTTTAACTTCGGGAACGGTATTTGCGATGTGGTTAGGTGAAAAAATAACAGATAAAGGTATTGGTAATGGTATTTCATTATTAATTATGATTGGTATTATAGCCCGTTTCCCTGAATCTTTTATGCAAGAAGCAGTATCTAAACTTACAGCTTCAAATGGAGGTGCAATTATGATATTGATTGAACTAATAGTTTGGTTCTTGGTTATTATGGTTTGTGTTTATTTAGTTACTGCAGTTCGTAGAATTGCTGTTCAATATGCTAGAAAAACTGTAGCTGGGAACATTAAAAATGTAACTGGAGCAAGAGACTATTTACCTTTAAAATTAAATTCATCAGGTGTAATGCCAATTATATTTGCACAAGCAATTATGTTTGCACCAGCATTATTAGAGCGATCTAATAATGATACTGTTAAAGCAATTGGTATTGAGTTTTCAAATATGTTTGGTCTATGGTATAATGTATTATTTGCAACGTTAATTATAATTTTTAGTTATTTTTATACTGCAATTACAATACCTACAAATAAAATGGCAGATGATTTAAAACGAAGTGGAGGGTTTATTCCAGGAATAAGACCAGGTAAAGACACGGCTGAAATGTTAGATAGAGTGCTATCTTTAATTACTTTTCCGGGTTCATTATTTTTAGCTATTGTAGCTATTTTACCTGCAATTGTTGTTAAGTTTGGATTAACTCAATCTTGGGCATTATTTTATGGTGGAACATCTCTACTTATTATGGTAGGAGTTGCAATAGACACTATTCAGCAAATTAATTCACATTTATTAAATCGTCATTATGATGGTTTAATGAAGAAAGGAACTAAAAGAAAATCAGTAACATAATGGCAAAGCAACCGGCAATACAACAAGACGGAACAATTACAGAAGCATTGTCTAATGCAATGTTTCGTGTAGAGTTGGAAAATGGACATATTGTAACCGCTCATATTTCAGGAAAAATGCGTATGCATTATATAAAATTATTACCTGGAGATAAAGTGAAGTTAGAAATGAGCCCTTATGATTTAACAAAAGCAAGAATTACTTACAGATATTAAAGTATAAACGGATGAAAGTTAGAGCTTCAGTAAAAAAGAGAAGTGCCGAGTGCAAGATTGTGCGTAGAAAAGGCAGATTATATGTAATCAACAAAAAGAATCCTAGATTTAAACAAAGACAAGGATAATTATGGCAAGAATAGCAGGTATTGATATTCCTAAAAATAAAAGAGGTGTTATTGCGTTAACATATATTTTTGGAATTGGAAAAAGCAAAGCTAAAGAAATTTTAGCTACAGCAAAAGTAGATGAAAGTATAAAAGTTCAAGATTGGACTGATGAACAGATACACGATATTCGTGAAGCTGTTGGTACTTTAACTATAGAAGGTGAATTACGTTCTGAAATTCAATTGAGCATTAAGCGATTAATGGATATTGGATGTTACAGAGGTATTCGTCACAGATCAGGTTTACCATTAAGAGGTCAAAGAACTAAGAATAATTCTAGAACTAGAAAAGGTAAGCGTAAAACTGTAGCAAATAAGAAAAAAGCAACTAAATAATAATAGGCGTTAGAAAGTAGTAATTAGAAGTTAGATGAATCTGTTCGAAATAGAAATGTTTAGGATTCTAAAAACTAAGAACTAACAACTAAAACTAAAAAATATGGCGAAAGCAAGTTCAAAAAAACGTAAAGTTATTGTTGAAACTGTAGGTGAAGCACACATTACAGCTTCATTTAACAATATTATTATTTCACTTACGAATAAAAGAGGTGATGTAATTTCTTGGTCATCAGCTGGGAAAATGGGATTTAGAGGTTCTAAAAAGAACACACCTTATGCTGCTCAATTAGCTGCAGAAGATTGTGCACGTGTTGCACATGAAGCAGGTATGAGAAAAGTAAAAGTGTATGTGAAAGGACCAGGTAACGGAAGAGAATCTGCAATCAGATCAATTCACAATTTAGGAATTGAAGTTTCAGAAATTATCGACGTTACTCCATTACCACATAATGGTTGTAGACCTCCAAAGAGAAGAAGAGTATAATAAATTTAAATTTTAACAGATAGGAATTAGATTATCGAAGGATTAGCCTTAATTCATGATCCCTATCATTAACAAAAAGAAATGGCAAGATATACAGGACCAAAAACTAAAATTGCTCGTAAATTTGGCGAAGCAATCTTTGGAGAAGATAAATCTTTTGAAAAAAGAAATTATCCTCCAGGACAACACGGAAACAATAGACGTAGAGGAAAAAAATCTGAATACGCTATCCAATTAGCTGAAAAGCAAAAAGCGAAATATACTTATGGTATATTAGAAAAACAATTCTCTAACTTGTTTAAAAAAGCCTCAGCTTCTACAGGAGTTACAGGTGAAATTTTATTGCAACTTTGCGAATCTCGTTTAGACAATGTAGTATACAGATTAGGTATTGCTCCTAGTCGTAGTGGTGCACGTCAATTAGTTTCTCACCGTCATATTACGGTAAATGGTGAACTAGTTAGCATTCCTTCATTCTCTTTAAAAGCTGGAGACGTTGTAGCTGTAAGAGAAAAATCAAAATCATTAGTTACTATTGAAGATTCTTTAGCGAACAGAAATGATGTTTACGAATGGCTTACCTGGAATTCAGATACAAAGCAAGGAAACTTTGTAAGTGTACCTGAAAGAATTCAAATTCCAGAAAACATTAAGGAACAATTAATAGTAGAGTTATACTCTAAATAATTTTAAAGATACCAATTCAATTATGGCAATTTTAAATTTTCAAAAGCCCGATAAAGTAATAATGATTGATTCTACCGATTTTAGTGGTAGATTTGAGTTTAGACCGTTAGAACCAGGTTTTGGTTTAACTGTTGGAAATGCTTTAAGAAGAGTGCTTTTATCTTCGTTAGAAGGTTTTGCAATAACATCACTTCGTATTGAAGGTATTGAACACGAATTTTCTACCATTAAAGGTGTTGTAGAAGATGTAACCGAAATTATTTTAAACTTAAAACAAGTTCGTTTTAAGAAACAAATAGAAGATTCTGACAGAGAAACTGTTAATATTTCTATCTCTAATCAAGAGCAATTAACTGCTGGAGATTTACAAAAGTATATTTCAGGTTTTCAAGTGTTAAATCACGATCTAGTAATTTGTAATATGGAGAAATCTGTCTCATTAGATTTTGAAATTACAATAGAAAAAGGAAGAGGTTTTGTGCCAGCCGAAGAAAATAAAAAATCTGGAGTTGCATTAGGAACTATTTTCACAGACTCAATTTTTACACCTATTATTAATGTAAAATATGCTGTTGAAAACTTTCGTGTAGAACAAAAAACTGATTACGAAAAGTTAGTTTTTGATATTACAACAGATGGATCTATTGCACCGAAAGATGCTTTAACTGAAGCCGCTAAAATATTAATTCACCACTTTATGCTGTTCTCTGATGAGCGCATTACTTTAGAGGCTGATGAAATAGCACAAACTGAAACATATGATGAAGAATCTTTACATATGCGTCAATTACTAAAAACAAAATTAGTGGATATGGATTTATCTGTAAGAGCATTAAATTGTTTAAAAGCTGCTGAAGTTGACACATTAGGTGATTTGGTATCATTTAATAAAAACGATTTAATGAAGTTCCGTAATTTCGGAAAAAAATCTTTGACAGAATTGGACGAGTTAGTTCATAATAAAGGTCTAAGTTTTGGAATGGATTTAAGTAAATATAAATTAGACAAAGATTAATTTAAAACTCAGGTTTTAATTAAGATAAGATATAGAGATGAGACACGGAAAGAAATTTAACCACTTAGGAAGACAAACAGCACATAGAAAGGCAATGTTTGCTAATATGGCTTGTTCTTTAATTGAACACAAGCGTATTAATACTACAGTTGCTAAAGCTAAAGCTTTAAGACAATTTGTAGAGCCTTTAATTACAAAATCTAAAGAAGATACTACACATAACCGTAGAGTTGTGTTCAGTTATTTAAGAAGTAAATTTGCTGTAACAGAATTGTTTAAAGAAGTTTCAGTAAAAGTTGCAGATAGACCAGGAGGATATGTGCGTATTATAAAACTAGGAAACCGTCAGGGAGATAATGCTCCTATGGCAATGGTAGAACTAGTTGATTATAATACTACTTATAATCCTAATGCTAAGGCTAAAAAGAAATCTACTCGTAGAGGTAGAACAAAAAAAGCTGAAGATGCAGTTGTTGAAACTGTTGAAACAACAGAAGAAATTAAAAAAGATAATTAATGAATAACATTGATTAATAAAATAAAAAAGGATAAGCTATTTATAGTTTATCCTTTTTTTTAAATAAAAATTTTAATTTTGGTAAGATTATTTAGTTTATTGCGGAGTAATTAATAATTACCATTAACTTATAAGTTAAATTTTTCAAAATAATAATAAAGATTAAAAAAGCATCAGTAATTTAAAAACTAACTAGAAATTATTTAACAGATGAAATACAAACAACAAAAAAAAGCTATTTTATTATTAGCTGACGGAACCATCTTTGAAGGAAAATCCATAGGAATAGACGGAACTGCTTTTGGAGAAATTTGTTATAATACGGGAATGACAGGTTATCAAGAAGTATTTACAGATCCATCTTATTTTGGGCAGTTAATGTTAACAACCAATGCCCATATTGGGAATTATGGTATTAATGTAGATGAAGTAGAATCGGATTCTATTAAAATTTCTGGGTTGGTTTGTAAAAATTTTAGCTTTAATTACTCTAGAGTTAATGCTCAAGACTCATTAGAAAATTATTTTGAAAAAGAGAATGTAATGGCAATTTCTGATATTGATACTCGTGCAGTTGTTAGTTATATAAGAGACAAAGGAGCTATGAATGCAGTTATTTCAACTAATTTAGATATTGAATCTCTAAAACAGCAATTAATTGCAGTTCCAGATATGAAAGGTTTAGAACTTGCGTCTGAAGTTTCTACAAAAGACCCATATTTTTATGGAGATGAAAATGCACCTTTTAAAATTTCAGCCTTGGATATTGGTATTAAAAAGAATATTTTACGCAATTTAGCTAAAAGAGGATGTTATATAAAAGTGTTTCCTTACAATGCTACTTTTAAAGAAATGGAGGCATTTAACCCAGATGGTTACTTTTTATCAAACGGACCTGGTGATCCAACTCCTTTAAAGGAAGCTCAAGAAGTAGCAAAGGAAATTATAAAGCAAAATCTACCTTTATTTGGTATTTGTTTAGGGCATCAAGTTATTGCTTTGGCAAATGGCATTGAAATTTACAAAATGCATAATGGACATAGAGGTATTAATCATCCAGTAAAAAACATGATTACTGGAAAAGGTGAAATAACTTCACAAAATCACGGATTTGTTGTAAGTAAAGAGGCTGTAGAGAAGCATCAAGATTTTGAAATTACTCATGTACATTTAAACGACAATACTTTGGCAGGAATGAGAATGAAAAATAAAAACTGTTTTTCTGTTCAATATCATCCTGAAGCAAGTCCTGGACCGCATGATTCATCGTATCTATTTGATCAATTTATTGAAAACATAAAAGCAAGTATGCAATAATTTATAAAAGCCACTAATTAAACAAGTTAGTGGCTTTTTTACGAATCCTAAAACGAAAACGTTATCGTATAAAAGGTTCCAAAATAATATATAAATTGGGCTTTATTTCGTAAATTTGAAGTAGAAAATAATTTAATAAAAAAATAGAAAAATGAGTATAATTTTAAGTGTTCATGCGCGTCAAATATTTGATTCAAGAGGAAATCCAACTGTAGAAGTTGATGTAGTAACAGAAAATGGTGTTTTAGGTAGAGCAGCAGTTCCATCAGGAGCTTCAACAGGAGAACATGAAGCAGTGGAATTAAGAGATGGCGGAAAAGATTATATGGGGAAAGGAGTTCTTAAAGCTGTAAAAAATGTAAATGAAATTATTGCTGAAGAACTTTTAGGAACTTCTGTATTTGAGCAAAACTATATCGATCAAATGATGATTGAATTAGATGGAACAAAAAATAAAGCTAAATTAGGTGCAAACGCTATTTTAGGTGTTTCTTTAGCAGTTGCAAAAGCTGCAGCTAACGAATTAGAAATGCCATTATATCGTTATGTTGGTGGAGTTAGCGCAAACACATTGCCTGTTCCAATGATGAATATTATTAACGGTGGATCTCACTCAGATGCTCCAATTGCATTTCAAGAGTTTATGATTATGCCAATTGCTGCTAAAAACTTTACCGAAGCAATTAAAATGGGATCTGAAATTTTCCATAACTTAAAAGCTTTAATTCACGGACGAGGTTTAAGTACTGCTGTTGGTGATGAAGGAGGTTTTGCTCCAACTTTTGATGGAACCGAAGACGCTATTGAAACTGTATTAAAAGCAATTGAAAATGCAGGTTACAAACCGGGAACCGAAGTTAAATTAGCATTGGATTGTGCAGCAGCAGAATTTTTTGTTGATGGAAAATACGATTATACTAAATTCGAAGGAGACAAAGGTGTAATTAGAACTTCAAAAGAACAAGCTGAATATTTAGCTGAATTGGCTTCTAAATATCCAATTATCTCTATTGAAGATGGTATGGATGAAAATGACTGGGATGGAACTAAATATCTTACTGAATTAATTGGAGATAAAGTACAACTGGTTGGTGATGATTTATTTGTTACAAACGTAGAGCGTTTAGCAAAAGGTATTGAAAACGGTATTGCTAATTCAATTTTAATTAAAGTAAACCAAATTGGAACTTTAACTGAAACGATTGCAGCTGTAAATATGGCACATAATGCAGGTTATACTTCTGTAATGTCTCACCGTTCTGGTGAAACTGAAGATACAACCATTGCAGATTTAGCGGTAGCTTTAAATTGTGGTCAAATTAAAACTGGTTCGGCATCTCGTTCAGATAGAATGGCGAAATACAATCAATTATTAAGAATTGAAGAAGAATTGGGAAGTGTTGCTTATTATCCACAAGCAAATGCTTTTAAAGTTCTTTAATTAAAAAGTAACTTTTATTATAAAAAGCTGGGTAAAAACCCAGCTTTTTTTGTTTATGTAACAATATATACATTATTGACAAAACATTATTCAAAATTCTTTTACAATAGTTGAAAAATCATTAAATTCGCTAAAGGGTAAAAAATTCGGAGTATTAATAAAAAATTATAATAAAAAAGATGTCAGATATCGCAGTTTTAGAAATAGATGGTAAAAGATATGAATTTCCAGTTTTAAAAGGGACTGAAAATGAAATAACTATTGATATAAGTAAATTGAGAGGTGTTACAAGTGGAATTACAACACTTGATCCAGGTTTTAAAAATACAAGCTCTTGTAAGAGTGCTGTAACATTTTTAGATGGGGAAAAAGGAATTTTACGTTATCGTGGTTATTCTATTGAAGAATTAGCAGATAAATCTGACTTTTTAGAAGTAATTTACTTATTAATATTTGGTGAACTTCCTTCAAAAAAGGAAAAACAACAATTTCATAGAGACATTCAAAAGAAATCTTTAGTAGACGAAGATGTTAAGAAAATTTTAGATGGATTTCCAAAATCTGCACATCCAATGGGTGTGTTGTCTGCATTAACTAGTGCTCTTACTGCTTTTAACCCTAAAAGTGTTGATGTACGTTCTGAAAAAGATATGTACAACGCTATTTGTAAAATATTAGGAAAATTCCCGGTTTTGGTTGCTTGGGCATATAGAAAAGAAGAAGGTTTACCGCTGGCTTATGGTGATAATTCTTTAGGTTATGTTGAAAACTTCATAAAAATGATGTTTGAATTACCAAATGAAAAATTTGTAATGAACCCAGTTGTTTTAGATGCAATTGATAAATTACTTATTTTACACGCAGATCATGAACAAAACTGCTCAACTTCAACTGTGAGAGTTGTAGGGTCATCACACGCTGGTTTATTTGCGTCAATCTCAGCTGGTATTTCTGCTCTTTGGGGACCTTTGCACGGTGGTGCAAACCAAGCTGTAATAGAAATGCTAGAAGATATTAAAGCAGATGGAGGAGATTATCAAAAGTATATTGCAAAAGCAAAAGATAAGGACGATCCATTTCGTTTAATGGGATTTGGGCATAGAGTTTATAAAAACTTTGATCCTAGAGCAAATATTATAAAAGTAGCTGCAGAGGAAGTTTTAAATGATTTAGGAATTGATGATCCTGTATTGGATATTGCTAGAGGTTTAGCACAAGTTGCTTTGAGTGACGAATATTTTAAATCTCGTAATTTATATCCAAACGTTGATTTTTACTCAGGTATTATTTACAGAGCACTGGGTATTCCTGTTCCTATGTTTACAGCAATGTTTGCGTTAGGCCGTTTACCAGGTTGGATAGCGCAATGGAAAGAAATGAGATTAAATAAAGAGCCAATTAGTAGACCAAGACAACTTTATGTTGGAGCTACTGAAAGATCTTATGTAGGTATTGATAAAAGATAAAATATATTTTATTTAAAATAGTAAGAAAACCTCATATTAATTATGAGGTTTTCTTATTTTTACAGCAAAAAATTTTGAATATGATAAAATTGAATGTTCATGATGAGACTTCTCGTCTAAAAGCCGTTATATTAGGAACAGCTGAGTCTTGTGGTCCAATTCCAAAAATTGAAGATGCTTACGACCCAAAATCTGTAGAACACATAAAAGCAGGAACGTATCCTTTAGAGAAGGACATGATTGCAGAAATGGAAGCTTTAAATATAATTTTTGAAAAATATAATATAAAAGTATATCGTCCAAAAGTGATTGAAAATTACAATCAAATCTTTTCAAGAGATATTGCCTTTGTTATAGAAGATAAGTTAATTAAATCGAATATTTTACCAGATAGAGAGAAAGAAATTGAAGCAATTCAATATATTTTAGATAAAATTGAACCAGAAAATATTATTGCTACTTCAGACGATGTACATTTTGAAGGTGGAGATGTTATGCTTTGGAAGAATTATATTTTTATCGGAACTTATAAAGGTGAAGATTATTCAGACATAATTACTGCCAGAACAAATATGAAGGGTGTTAATTTTATTAAAGAATTATTTCCTAATAAAATTGTAAAAGAGTTTGATTTAGTAAAATCTAACACAAATGCAAAAAAAAACGCACTGCATTTAGATTGTTGTTTTCAACCAGTTGGAAAAGACAAAGCAATTATTCATAAAGAAGGATTTAGAAATGAGGAAGATTATAATTTTTTAGTTAAGTTATTTGGAAAAGAAAATCTATTTCATATTTCAGCGGATGAAATGTATCAAATGTTTTCAAATGTTTTTTCAATTTCAAATGATGTAATTGTTTCTGAAAAGAATTTTATAAGATTAAATACGTGGTTGCGTGAACAAGGTTTTACAGTTGAAGAAGTTCCTTATGCTGAAATAGCAAAACAAGAAGGATTGTTAAGATGTTCAACAATGCCATTAATAAGAGCCTAAAAGAATGAGACAAATTACAAACTCAGTTTTAATGATTCGACCAGTTTCATTTAGAATGAATGAACAAACTGCCGTTAATAATTACTATCAAAAAGTACTTGAAAATGTAACTCCAGAAACCGTACAATTTAAAGCACTGCAAGAATTTGAGGCGTTTGTAGCCAAATTGAGAGCTGTTGGAATAAATGTTATTGTTGTTAGTGATAGAAGGGAAAAAGATACTCCAGATTCAATTTTCCCAAACAATTGGATTTCATTTCATCAAAATGGAGATATTGCAATTTATCCTATGTTTGCAGAAAATAGACGCTTAGAAAGAAGGGAAGATATTTTTGACATACTTGAAGAAAAAGGTTTTGTAATAAATGATATTATAGATTATACTTCTGCTGAAGAGGAAGAAGTTTATTTAGAAGGTACCGGAAGTTTATTATTAGATCGTGTAAATAAAAAAGCATATTGCGCATTGTCACCAAGAGCAGACGAAGATTTGTTTATTGAGTTTTGTGAAGATTTTGAATATACACCAGTTCCTTTTGTTGCCAATCAAACTGTAGATGGAAAACGCTTTCCTATTTATCATACAAATGTAATGATGGCCTTAGCAGAATCATTTGCAATTATTTGTTTAGAGAGTATAGACGATAAAAAAGAACGAAAAAATGTACTTAAACATTTAAAAGAAGATGGTAAGGAAGTAATTACAATTACAGAAGCACAGGTTAATAATTTTGCTGGAAATATGTTGCAAGTTCTTGGGGGTAATAATGAAAAGTTTTTGATAATGTCAAGTGCTGCTTTCAAGAGTCTTACTAAAAATCAGATTGATAAAATAGAGAAATACTGTAAAATTTTACATAGTTCTTTAGATACTATTGAAGCTTGTGGTGGCGGAAGTGCTCGTTGTATGTTGGCAGAAGTTTTCCTTCCTAAAAATTAATTATTCATATATAATTTGTACTTTTAGTTATGCTTTCAATGAAAACAAAATACGGCTTAAAAGCGTTAAGCTACCTTGCAGAACAAGAGATTAATGTGCCAGTTTTAATTTCTGACATCTCTGAATCTGAGAGTATATCTAAAAAATTTTTAGAAAGTATTTTATTGACACTTAAAAAAAATGGGATTTTAGCTTCAAAAAAAGGTAAAGGTGGTGGCTATTATTTATTAAAAAAGCCAAATGAAATTAAAATTTCAACAATCATTAGAATATTAGAAGGTCCAATTGCAATGCTTCCTTGTGTTAGTCTAAATTATTATGAAAAGTGTGATGATTGTACAAACGAAGACCAATGCAGTTTAAACAGACTTATGGTAGAAGTTAGAGATAGTACTTTAAAAATACTTGAAAATAAGACATTAGAAGATTTTCATTGTGGCTCTTAATAAGCAAAAGGCAGGCTCATCAATACACTAAAAATTAAACACTTTATTTAAAACTTTTTAAATAAATAAATTACAATCTTCACAATCTTTAATTTCTCCGTAGTACGTTTCTCTGTATTTGTGTAGCGTTTTTAAGGGTAATCCTATAAAATATTTTTTAATGTAGGTAACTTTTGTAATCAGCCTACCCATATTAGGTGAAAATCTATTTTCTGTTTTTCTTGTTCTTTTTATATAAAGTAATTTCATGATTTTTGTTTAATATAATTTTTGAATACCAAATAGATGATATTCATAGATTAAAATAATTTTTGAAAGGATTCGACTATTTAGTCGAGTATAATTAGGTGTTTTTGCTAAAATAAATTAGCAGAAAATTTAGTATGCAGGAGGAATAAACTTTTCCGATTGATTTCGAAAAACTAAAAAATTAAAAGTGAAAACTCGTTGATTTTTTTCTTTAATAAGATTTATCATAAGCCACAAAGGTACGTAATTTTTAAGGTTTATACAAAGTTTATAAATTGTGTACCTGATAAATGATTAAACTAAAAACGCAACATTTCTAAATTTAGAAATGTTGCGCTAATATTTTAAAATGTTAAAGTATCTTTTAAACAGTTTGTAAAACAGGAATTTTCATTTCAAGCAATTCATTTCTTAACTGTTCAAGTTCTTTTAATATAAGTT
>NZ_JBFLKT010000029.1:0-3760 GCF_040883305.1 Lutibacter sp. | reverse complement strand
TTCCTCTAAAAAGATTTAAAACTGCTGTTTTAATAAATAGAAATCACAAAAAATTTCCTGTAAAAGCTGATTTTAAAGGAATTTCCTTATCAACATCAATGCAAGAACATATTAATGTAGTTTTCGATAAAAATAGTTCATTTGCTATTTTAGAGTAATACTAAAATTTCTTCAACGATCGTTTCTATAGACTTCTCATTTACCGAAATAGTTTCATCAGCTTTAGTATAAAATACGGAACGTTCAAAAAGGTGCTTTCCAATATATTCCTTTAAATTTTCTTCACCTATAGTTGCTACTAGCGGTCGCTGTGAAGTTTCTCCTTTTAATCTATTAAAAATTGTGTTAATAGAAGCATTTAAATAAAACGACTTAGATTTCTTTTTAATAAATTCCATATTAGTACCATAACAAGGTGTGCCACCACCTAATGAAATTATACAATCTTCGGTAAGATTTAGAAGTTCTTGCAAATATTCACCCTCTTTTTTTCTAAAATAAATTTCACCTTTAGTTTTAAAGATTGATGTTATTGAAGCTGATTCGCAAGTTTCTATGTAAAAATCTAAATCAAAAAACTTAATATTTAATTTACCAGAAAGTTGTTTCCCAACTGCTGATTTTCCCGATGCCATATAGCCTAATAATACAATTTTCATATAATAAATTTATCAAAAAAAACAAGATTACAAATATCGTTTAAAAAACTACATAAAAAAACTTGTATTTTAAACATTAGATAGTATATTTGCACTCGCAATTGCAAAAGGAAAAGACCTGGTAGCTCAGTTGGTAGAGCACCTCCCTTTTAAGGAGGTGGTCCTGGGTTCGAGCCCCAGCCAGGTCACAAAAAGTTAAGTTTTTACTTAACTTTTTTTGTTTAAATTAGTTAAGCGCGTATGGCGGAATTGGTAGACGCGCCAGCTTGAGGGGCTGGTGTTCGCATAGAACGTGCTGGTTCGACTCCAGTTACGCGCACAATTTAAATAATTACTTATTTTTATATTTTTGCATAGCTTTACTTTGTAACTATTTTAAAAATGATTAATTTTATCGCTTAATCTAGAAAAAAATGAAAAAATACATTTATACAATAGTTTTGTCAACCTTATTATGGTCTTGTGGTGGTTCAGGTGGAGATTCTCCAGATCCAGAACCAGAGAATAACGCTCCAAATATTCCAGCTTTAATATATCCTTCGGCAAATTTACTTTGTATAGATAATTCCATAGAGTTTAAATGGAATGCTGCAACAGATCCTGATGGTGATCCTGTTACCTACCAACTTCAAATAGCAAAAGATAATCAATTTACGCAAATGGTACAATCTGTATCAAATTCTAGCACAATAAAATTATTTTCATTAGAAAAAGGTGTAGCTTATTATTGGAGAGTGAGTGCAAAAGATAACAAAAATAAAGCTAGTGCTTATTCAACCGTAAATTCTTTTTATACAGAAGGGGAAGGTGTTTCAAATTATTTACCTTTTTCACCAGAGATTGTTGCTCCAACATTAAATGAAACAGTTACCGAAACTAGTACAATTCTAGAATGGAATGCTTCTGATGTTGATAATGACCCACTGACTTATGATGTTTATTTTGGAACGGCTAAAAAACCAACAACAATTGTTGCTTCAGATCAGACCGCTAAAACATTTAATGTAAATGTTCCAGGAGCAACTTCTTATTATTGGAAAGTTATTGTTAAGGATGATAAAGGAGGTCAAACACTTGGCCAGGTCTGGAATTTTAAAACAGATTAAATTTTTATTATTTTATGTAGTTCTCTGTAAAATCCTTTTTTAATTTGGATAAAGTACATTCCTCCTATTAAATTAGATAAATTGATTTTCACAGATGCACCGTTTACAACTAATTTATCAACTAAAATGGTACTTCCTGTACTGTTAATAATTTTATATTCTATTTCATAAACTTCTTCTAGACCAAAAATTGTGATAATATCTCTAAATGGATTTGGATAAACCTGCCATCTTTTCAACTCTTTTGGTGTAGTATCAAATTCATTTATAGCTAATGTTTTATTTAAGCACTCTTCTGAAACCTTAGATAGTGGTTTAATTAATTCATCTATTTTAGATGTGGTAAAACTTGTTGCCGATGGTAAAGATGAGTAGTTAAAAAAGGTACTGTCTATAACCGAATTTTGAGCACCTAAAAAATCTTGTAGCAATGTTGCTACTGTTTGTCTATAATCATGCTGAACAACACTGATTTGAAAATTATTACCTGAAGTTGCTTCACTTAAATCTACATTTAAACCAGAAACACCGCCTTCAATAGATTCTCCAAAAACAAAAGCAGGTGAAATTTGTCCATGGTCTGTTCCCATATTTCCATTTTCTCCAGCTTTCCTTCCAAACTCAGAATAAGTTAAGCCTGATACATCTTCGCCAATCCCTTGCTGGTTTAAATCATTTACAAATGCTGTAATGGCTTCAGATAACTCATTTAACAAATTATAATGTTTACCCAAGGGGTCATTAACACCTTGTATTTGATTGTTATGCGTATCAAAACCAGATATTCTAACCATATAGACTTTAGTTTTCAAATTTCCACTAATAAGTTTTGCAACCGTTTTTAATTGGTCTGCTAAATCTGTATCTGGATACGTAGTTGCATTTGTACCACTATTAAAGGCATTGGAAATTGAAGAAGCATGTGTATTTGATAAGGCATCCACTCCAGAAATAAAAGCTAACTCCGTTCCAAAATCAGAGTTCGGGAAGGTTGTTGGTGCCTGACCTCCTAATCCGTTTAAAACAGAATAGAAACCTGCTGGATCTTGCCCTGTTAAATTTAAAGATAACCCGTGTTCCTCTATTCCATGAAAACCTAAAGAAGTTTTATCCGAACCAATTTGAATTGCTAACGGATATGGTTCTGTAATTTCTGAAGGATAGTAAAGTTCCATAAATCTACCAATCCAACCAGAGTCTGAACCATTTAAATTACTTTCTCCATCGTTCCCTGTCATATAAATATCACCAGATTTAAAATGACTTCTATTTTGAGATGGATACCCTACAGATTGTAAAATTCTAAGCCAACCAGCATCGTATAACGATTTTAATCCTGTTAATGCAGGATTTAAACCAATTTGCTGATTTGATGGTAAGCTTGTATCTAAATTTAAATATGTTAAACCACCCGTTTCAGGTATTTTAATATTTGGCCTTAAATTAGCATAAGTACTATACTGATCTAATGGGATTACTGTGTTTAATCCATCATTCCCTCCAGAAAGATTAATTAATACTAATTTTCTATTAGATACATTAGGGCAACTAAGACTTAATAATGGCTCTAAAGTAGCGTGAATTTCAATTGGTGATAATCCAATTGCAGATGCTGTTGCAGATAACTTTATAAAATTTCTTCTTTTCATTTTAAAAAAATATTACATTAATTGAAATTCAGCAGCATTTACTAAAGCTATTACTAAATCGTCTAAACGTGTTTTAATTACTGAAGTATCTCCATTACTTACATATTTTCCCCATTCACTGGACCAATAATATTCATTATAACCATCAATTAAAAAATTTACAAAATAGTTTACTCTTTCTGCACTTATGCTTTCAGGAAATAATAAATCCGAGAGTTCTATAACTAAAACAATTGAATCTGACGGATCTGATATGTTATTTTCAACAAAACTAATGGCATCTAATATTGCATAAATATTTCCACCAATAATGGTGTTTTTTCCAGCGATAAAACTTTCTATCATT
>NZ_JBFLKT010000028.1:0-7833 GCF_040883305.1 Lutibacter sp. | reverse complement strand
GTATGAAATAATACCACTTCATGTTTATTATGTTTTAAATGTCTTAACGCTTCAAATAATTCATGTTCATTTTTAGATGTTTGAAACATATCTGTAAATAAAAAAACTAACGATCTTCTATGTATTTTTTCTGAAATTTCATGCAGTACTTTATAGGTATCTGTAGTTGCTATTGAAGGTTTTTTTAACACCCCATCTAATTGTGTCAATAACATTCTTCTATGCCGTTCACCTCCTTTAGCAGGCGCATAATAATCGTTATTATCACTATAAACACTTAATCCAACAGCATCTCGCTGTCGCTTTAAAATCTCAATTAAGGCCGCAGAGGCAATAGCTGAAAATGCTACTTTTGTTAAATTATCTATTGTTGGTTGCTTAATTATTGGATAATGCATAGAAGCAGAATTGTCAATAATTAAGTGACATCGCAAATTTGTTTCTTCTTCGTAGCGTTTTACAAATAACTTTTTTGTTTTTGCATATAATTTCCAGTCAATATGTCGCGTACTTTCTCCTTTATTATACAATCTGTGTTCTGCAAATTCGACTGAAAATCCATGAAACGGACTTTTATGTATTCCAGTAATAAATCCTTCAACAACCTGATTTGCCAGCAGCTCTAAATTATTTAATTCTGAAAGATGTTTTACTGATAAAGTTTCCATAAATTAGTCTTCACTTTTAATTTTAATTTCAAATAATGAACGCCTTTGTCTTAAATACAACATTATTAAAACTGCCATAAATATAGTATTTATTGGCTTAAAAATAAAAAGCTCAGCATATTTGCCGAGCTTTAGTTAAATTTTATTTGAAGAACATTTTATAAATGTGCATCAATTTTTTGAGCGTATGTTGCTTTTGGAGCAACTCCAACTTGTTTTTCAACAACTTCTCCTCCTTTAAAAACTAATACTGTAGGAATATTTCTAACTCCATATTTAGCTGCAAATTCTTGGTTTGAATCAACATCTACTTTTGCAATTGTTGCTTTCCCTTCATATTCAGCAGTTAATTGATCCATTATTGGAGCCACCATTCTACAAGGTCCACACCAAGCTGCCCAAAAATCAACCATTACTGGTTTATCTGATAGTAAAACTACTTCGTTAAAAGTTGCGTCCGTTACTTCTAATGCCATGATATATTTTTTTAATTAATAATGCTATTAAACTTCTTACAAAAGTAAGCAAATATTTCACCTAAACAATTGAACATTTATTACTTTTATTTATGTAACTATTAACAAAAGTAATTCCTATTGATTAAATACTGAAACAATTGGCAATTAGCTATTTTTAGCTCAGGCAATTTAAATAGTGCTACTTTTAAAATACTTCTTTCGCAATTGCTTTAATATTATCAGATTTTCCCATTGAATAAAAATGAACTACCGGTGCTCCATTCGCTATCAAATCTTTCGACTGCTGAATAGCCCATTCAATTCCTAATGCACGCACTTGCTTGTTATCTTTACAAGCCTCAATTCCTAAAATTAACTCTTCTGGTAAATCTAACCTGAAAATTTGAGGCAACACCTGTTGATGTCTTTTTATTGCTATTGGCTTAATTCCTGGTATTATTGGAACTGTAATACCAATACTACGTGCTTTTTCAACAAAATTGAAGTATTTCTCATTGTCAAAAAACATTTGTGTTACTACATAATCTGCACCAGCATCCACTTTTTCTTTTAATCTACGTAAATCTGTTTCCATACTTGGGGCTTCCAAATGCTTTTCTGGGTAACCCGCAACACCAATACAAAAATCTGATTTATATGGAGTCTCAATTATTTCATGTAAATATTTCCCTTGGTTTAAATCGTGTATCTGTGTAACCAATTCTGCCGCATAATTATTTCCTCCAACAGTTGGAATAAAATATTGTTCGTGTTTCATAGCATCTCCACGTAATGCCATAATATTATCCAAACCTAAATAATGACAATCTACTAAAACATACTCTGTTTCTTCTTTGGTAAAACCTCCACATAACACATGTGGTATGGCATCAACATCGTATTTATATTTTAACGCAGCACAAATACCAACAGTTCCAGGACGCATTCTCGTCATTTTTTGTTCTAACAAACCATTTTCTTTCTTAATATATACAAACTCCTCACGTGAAGTTGTAACATCAATAAATGGTGGCTTAAATTCCATTAACGGATCTACATTATTATATAAATCCTGAATATTTTGTCCTTTTTGAGGTGGTATAATTTCAAACGAAAACAATGTTTTACCGTTTGCTTGCTTAATATGATCTGTTACTTTCATTTTTAATTCTTTGGGCGTTTCCTTTCAGGTCACGCTTTCCGTTATATCTTTTTTTGCGTTGCGCTTCAAAAAAGGATGCCACTTCTATCGCTAACGCAGTTTTGGCTTTTGGCTTTTTCACTTCGACTCCGCTCAGTGACCAATTTAAATTATTCTGCTAAATTAGGATTCAACCATTTTCTCATTTCTTCTAAAGCCTTATCTTTTCTAACTGAAACACTTTTTAATTGTTCTTCAGTTATTTTTCCTACTCCAAAATATTTTGCTTTTTCATTTCCAAAATAATATCCCGAAACGGATGCTGCAGGCCACATGGCTAAACTATCCGTTAACTCAACACCTATGGTTTCTTTAACACTTAGCAAATCCCAAATTGTCCACTTTTCTGTATGATCCGGACAAGCAGGATAACCAGGTGCTGGACGAATTCCTTTATACTCTTCTTTTATCAATTCTTGATTAGACAATACTTCTTTTGAAGCATAACCCCAATATTCTTTACGTACCTTTTCGTGTAAATATTCAGCAAAAGCTTCTGCCAATCTATCAGCTATTGCTTTTATCATAATCGAATTATAATCGTCGTGATCTTTTTCAAACTCAGCAGCCAATTCAGCAGTTCCAAAACCTGTAGAAACACAAAATGCTCCCATATAATCCTGAACACATGTTTCTTTTGGCGCAATAAAATCTGCCAAAGCTATATTTGGAACTCCCTTTTTCTTTTTTAATTGCTGACGTAAAGTTACAAACTGCACATTTAAATTTTTTCTATCTTCATCTGCATAGATTTCAATATCATCATCATTTACAGCATTTGCAGGAAAAATTCCAAAAACAGCTTTTGCAGTTAGTACGTTTTCATTCAATACTTTTGCAAGCATTAATTTTGCATCTTTAAATAAATTTGATGCAGCTTCACCTACAACTTTATCCGTTAATATTGCAGGATATTTACCTGCTAATTCCCAAGTTCTAAAAAATGGACTCCAATCTATATAATCAACTAACTTCGTTAAATCAAAATCTTCAAAAACCTGAATTCCTTCAAAATTAGGTTTTACAATATTCGCTGTATTCCAATCTATTTTAAATTTATTTCTTCTAGCATCAGCTAAAGAAATGTATTCTTTTTTGCTAGATCTGTTCGCGAAACCTTCACGAACCTTTATATAGTCAGCTTTAATATCGCCAACATATTTCTGATTGGTTCTTTTATTCAATAAATCTCCAACCACAGTTACAGCTCTTGATGCATCGTGAACATGGACAACTGCATTTTTATATTGTGGGTCAATTTTTACAGCTGTATGCGCTTTTGAAGTAGTTGCACCGCCAATTAATAACGGAACCTCAAAATTTTGACGTTCCATTTCCTTAGCCAAATACACCATTTCATCTAAACTTGGTGTAATTAAACCACTCAATCCAATAGCATCAACATTCTCATCTTTTGCAGCTTGTATAATTTTCTCTGGAGCTACCATAACTCCTAAATCTAAAATTTCATAATTATTACAACCTAAAACAACACCCACAATATTTTTACCAATATCGTGCACATCTCCTTTTACAGTTGCCAATAATATTTTTCCGTTAGACTGGCTTACCCCACCTTTATCCAATTCAATAAAAGGTAATAAATAAGCCACTGCTTTTTTCATAACGCGGGCTGATTTTACCACTTGCGGTAAAAACATTTTTCCCGAACCAAACAAATCTCCAACAACATTCATCCCAATCATTAAGTTACCTTCAATAACTTCAATTGGTTTTTCGACAACTAACCTAGCCGCTTCAACATCTTCAATAATAAATTCATCTAAGCCTTTTACAAGAGCATGTGTAATACGATCTTGTAATGGTTTTTCACGCCAAGATAAATCTGTTTTACGTTCTTTTGCAGTGCTTACAACACTTTCAGCAAACTCTAATAAGCGCTCAGTAGCATCATCTCTTCTATCTAAAATAACATCTTCAACGTGCTCTAATAAATCTTTTGGAATTTCGTCATACACCTCTAACATTGTAGGATTTACAATTCCAATATTCATTCCTGCTTTTATAGCATAATATAAAAACACTGAATGCATTGCTTCTCTAACTGCATTATTCCCACGGAAAGAAAAAGACACATTACTTACTCCTCCACTTACACTTGTATTTGGTAAATTCTCTCGAACCCAACGTGTAGCTTCAATAAAATCTATGGCATTTCTTTTATGCTCATCCATTCCTGTTGCCACAGGAAATATGTTTAAATCGAAAATAATATCTTCTGAAGGAAAGTTAACAACGTTCACCAAAATATCATACGAACGTTTCGCAATTTCAATTCTTCTTTCATAATTATCGGCTTGTCCAACTTCATCAAAAGCCATAACAATAACAGCCGCTCCATACATTTTAATCTTTTTGGCTTGCTCAATAAATTGTGCTTCTCCTTCTTTTAAACTAATAGAATTTACAACACATTTTCCTTGAGCAACCCGTAAACCAGCTTCAATAATTTCCCACTTAGAACTATCTATCATAATTGGAACACGCGCAATATCTGGTTCTGCAGCTATAAGGTTCATAAAACGAACCATTGATTCTTTTCCATCTAACAAGCCATCGTCCATATTAATATCGATAATTTGCGCTCCTCCATCAACTTGATCTCTAGCTACTGCTAATGCCTCGTCAAATTTTTCATCTTTTATCAATCGTAAAAACTTTCGAGAACCAGCAACATTAGTACGTTCACCAACATTAATAAAATTACTTTCTGGAGTAATTATTAATGGTTCTAAACCTGATAGTTTTAAAAACTTCTTTTGGTTATTGGTTGTTGGTTGTTGGTTGTCTGTATTCATCATTTCTTTCTATAATAATTAATAAAACCATTTAACAACTTTTTACAACTTGTAATTTGAGTTAATATAGTATTCAACTTTTCTTCGTTTAAAAATTTAAGATCATTTGCTAAATAAATTTGAGTTTCCAATTCAAACAAAGATCCTTTTGCAATGTGTAAAAAATGAATTGTGTCTTTTGATGTTTGTCTGCCACAACCTTCTGCAATATTAGAAGGTACAGAAATCCCACTTCTTTTAATTTGGCTAATAAGCCCAAACTTTTCTTCAGAAGGAAATGTCGAGCAAGCTTCGTAAATCATTTTCACCAACTTTCTAGACTCTAACCAAACATCTAATTCTATATACGAATTCATTTTAATTTCTTTTTACTGATAACCAACAACTAATCACCAACAACCAAACTTCGCGGCTGATATCCTTCAGCAACCTCAGCAATTGCTTTTATATGTGCTGGTGTAGTTCCGCAACAACCACCAATAATATTTATTAAACTTTTATCTAAATATTCTTTAATTTGATTGGCCATAATTTCTGGAGTTTCATCATATTCACCAAAAGCATTTGGCAGTCCAGCATTAGGATGTGCGGAAATTCTTAAGTCGGATTTTTGCGCCAACACTTCTAAATGAGGTGTTAACTGACTTGCACCCAAAGCACAATTAAAACCAACAGTTAATAAAGGAATATGTGAAACGGAAATTAAAAAAGCTTCAGCCGTTTGACCAGACAACGTTCTTCCACTAGCATCGGTAATTGTACCGCTTAACATTATCGGAATATCAATATTTCTTTCAGCTTTAAGTTCTTCAATTGCAAATAATGCTGCTTTTGCATTCAAGGTATCAAAAACAGTTTCTACCAACAATACATCAACACCTCCATCAATTAAAGCTTCTGCTTGTTGCTTGTATGCTTTTCTTAAATCTTCAAAAGTAACGGCTCTAAAGCCTGGATCGTTCACATCTGGAGACATACTTGCTGTACGGTTTGTTGGTCCAATTGAACCAGCTATAAAACGCGGTTTACCAGGATTTTTAGCTGTATATTCTTCAGCTACTTCTTTGGCTATTTTAGCCGACTGAAAATTTAATTCGTACACAAAATCTTCCATTTCGTAATCTGCCATGGCAATTGTTGTACTAGAAAATGTATTGGTTTCAATAATATCAGCTCCTGCTTCTAAATACTTTCCGTGAATGGTTTTGATAGCTTCAGGCTGTGTAATTGAAAGCATATCATTATTTCCTTTTACCGAAACATGAAAATCTTTAAATTTTTCACCTCTATAATCTTCTTCAGTAAATTTATACTGTTGAATCATAGTTCCCATAGCACCATCAAGCACAAGGATTTTATTTTTTAATACGTTACGAATGTCTTCCATTTTAAATTTTTTACATAAACATAGGAAGTTAGTAAGAAGTAATACTTTTTAAAGTATTGTTTGTTATCTTTCCTTGAATTGGTAGAATTTAGCACCTTCTTTAAAAGAAATTAAATTACCTAAAGGGTTGCCAAGGCTTCAACAGGTCTATTCCCTCTGCCTTTCTTAATAACTAAATGTATGTTTATGAACTTTTTGCAAATTAACGGCATATTCTTATGAATTACAAACTGCAATTCATATTTATGCCTTTCTATAATAATCTTTCAGTTAATTTATTCAATTGAGTTACTTTATCACTAAAATCACCTTTAATTGTTTTTCTGAATTTATTTAAATTTTCAGCCAATTCGTCAATGTTTTCAGGAATTACTTCTTCAAAAAACTGACGGAGTCTTTTTGCCAATGTTGGCGATTTTCCGTTGGTTGAAATTGCTATTTTTATGTTTCCTTTTGTAACAATTCCACCTAAATAAAAATCACATAAACCCGGAGTATCCGCAACGTTTACCATAATATTATTGGCTTTACAATCGGCATAAATTTGCTTATTAATTTCTATATTATTTGTCGCTGCAATTACCAATTGTTTGTTTTTTAAGGCCAACTTATTATAAGGTGCTTTTAATAATGAAACTTGGTATTTATTTGCCAAATTCAAAAAATCTTCATCAAAATCTTTTGAAACTACTAATACAGTTGCATTAGGACTCGATTTTAATAAAAAACTTAATTTTTCTAATGCCACAGTTCCACCCCCAACAATTAATATATTTAATACATTTGCCTTTAAAAAAATTGGATATAATTGATTCATTTATAATGTTTTATAATGTCATACCTGTGAACCAGCCTATCCGGCAGGCAGGAACAGGTATCCATTTTTTGTTATTCTAAATTCCTATTGGTTTGAGCTTTCTTATTAATTGTTGGTATAGATTCCTGTTTTCACAGGAATGACAAAACGTGATACCAACTTAAACTGCCAAATTCAAACTCTCATAATACGAACGTAATTTCGTACTCTCTTTTACAACCTCTCCAATAACAATTATAGCTGGAGATGATATTTTTTTTTGCGCTACAACTTCTTCAATTGTACTTATAGTTCCTAAGCCCAACTTTTCGTTTTTAGTTGTTCCGTTTTGAATAATTGCTGTTGGAACTTCCGATTTATTAAATTTTTTGAAGATTGTAACAATCTCATTCAACTTACTCATTCCCATTAAAATAACAACCGTGGCGGTAGATTGCGCTGCTAAATACACATCAGTAGATAGTTTTCTTTCTGAAGTTGTGC
>NZ_JBFLKT010000332.1:0-8580 GCF_040883305.1 Lutibacter sp. | reverse complement strand
CCAAGATATTATTGAATTTACTATTTGAAATGGCATATTATAATCAGTATATTTGGAATGTTAAATTTAATAAAAAACTTTACATGCAATATCAAACTGTACTAAAAAAAATGAAAACAGAACTTAACAATCAAGTTCAATATTACTTAGATGTTGAAAATGATTTTTTAGTTTTAAATCAATTATTAAATAAAAATATTGAATTAAGTTTTGAAGGGTATCAATGTTTGTGTTGTGGTGAAGAAAAGAAAATTTTTAGACAAGGTTTTTGTTATGATTGTTTCTATAAAAGTGCTGCTGTTGGAGATTGGATTATGAAACCAGAATTAAGCACTGCACATGATGATATTGAAGATAGAGATTTAGACTATGAGAAAAGCGTGCAATTACAACCGCATATTGTATATTTGGCATTATCGAGTAATGTAAAAGTTGGTGTTACAAGGAAAACCCAAGTTCCAACGCGTTGGATAGATCAAGGAGCTTCAAAAGCAATTGAAATTGTTGAAGTGCCAAACAGGTATTTAGCAGGTATTACGGAAGTTGCTCTAAAAGAGCATGTTGCCGATAAAACAAGTTGGCAAAAAATGTTGAAAAATGAAGTTTCAACGGTTAACTTAATTGAAGAACGAGAAAAATTAAAACAATACATTCCAGAAGAAGCCCAGCCCTATTTTTTAGCAAATAACGGTAAAATTACAGAGATTAATTATCCTGTTTTACAATACCCTAAAAAAATTAAAAGTTTAAATTTGGAAAAATCACATGTGTATTCTGGAAAATTAAAAGGTGTAAAAGGGCAGTATTTATTATTTGAAGACACTACCGTTTTTAATGTTAGAAATAATGAAGGTTTTAAAGTAATAATTACAATTAAGTAATTAATAAAATAGTAACATAATATATGATTGCATTTATACATAACCTGGTTGTTAAAACAGTAAAACGGAGATTCAAAAAAAATAAGGATACACCTCATAAAAAACTTTCTGAAGAAGTTAAAAATATAGAGGTAAGTATTTCTCATAGTATCAGCGAAGTATTTTTTATTTTAATAGGAGTTGTTTCTGCTGGTTTTGGCTTAAAAGGGTTTTTATTGCCAAATTCTTTTATTGATGGTGGAGCAATGGGAATATCGTTATTAATTTCAGAAACTACAGGTTTTTCACTTTCTATTCTTATTATAATTGTGAATTTGCCATTTATTATTTTGGGATATTCAAACATAGGAAAACAATTTGCTATAAAAAGTATTTTAGCAATTATAGCATTGGCATTAACGGTGCATTTTATTCCATATCCTTTAATTACATCAGATAAATTATTAATCGCTGTTTTTGGAGGTTTTTTCTTGGGTGGTGGTATTGGAATGGCAATTAGAGGAGGTGCTGTTATTGATGGAACTGAAGTATTGGCAATTTATTTAAGTAAAAAAACAGGTCTTACAATTGGTGATGTAATTTTAATTGGAAACGTTATTATCTTCTCCTTTGGAGGCTATATTTTATCAATTGAGGTTGCATTATACGCAATGTTAACCTATATGGCGGCAGCAAAAACAGTTGATTTTATTATAGAAGGAGTTGAAGAATATACAGGTATTACAATTATTTCTAACCAAAGTGAAAAAATAAGATTGATGATAACTGAAAGTTTAGGACGTGGAGTTACGGTGTACGCCGGAAAAGGTGGGTTTGGTAAAAAAGGAGCAGAGCTTACTAACTTTGATATTATTTACACCATTGTAACTCGACTTGAGATTGCCAAAATTAAAACTGAAATTGATAAAATAGATAAAGATGCTTTTATAATTATGAATAGTATAAAAGACACTAAAGGTGGAATGATAAAAAAACGACCTTTAAAATAGATTAAGATATACAATTATTACGTCACCCTGAATTTATTTCAGGGTCTCACTCAATTTTACACGCTCGCAGTACTAAATGATTCTGAATACGTGTATAAAATAATATGCTTTATCTAATCTATATTTAATTATGTAAATGTTTCTTTTTATTGATGGTTTAACCATTTACTTTATGTTTCACTTACACTTATAAATCAATAACTTTTTAATTTGTTACCCATTTAATTGAAATATTGCAAATTATATGCCAAAATTAATCGAATAGTTTAATTTCCTCTCCTTGTTGTAAATGAAAGCGTTTTCTAAATAAGTACACAATAAAATATAAAATAGGAGTATCTAAAAGTGCAATTATAATTTTAAATAAAAATCCACTTAAAACTAAAGTGCCAAACAAACTCCAAGGTAGTACATTAAAAAGGCATAACAAACCTACTACTGTTGAAGTGTCAATTAACTGAGAAGAAAATGTAGAAAAATTATTTCGTAACCATAAATGTCTGCCATTAGTTTTTCGTTTCCAAAAATGAAAAATTCGAATATCAACAAATTGTGCAAATAAATAGGCTAACATAGACGCTAAAACAGCAATTGGCGATAACCCAAATACTTTTGTAAAAATTTCATTATTAATTGGTGAACTGTCAATTGCAGATGTATAATTTGCAATTAAAATAATACACATTGAAAAGAATGAGGCAAAAATCCCAGCAATTACAACCTGATTTGCTTTTTTTCGACCATAGATTTCCGAAATAATATCGGTAATTAAAAAGGTAATTGGATAGGGTAAAATACCAACAGAAAGCTCAAATCTAAACCAACCAAAAGGATTCCAATAAAAAAACTTTTGAAAAATTAAATTTGAAGCCACCAATGCTGCAATAAACATAGAGGCTAAAATTAAATAGATTGTAAAAGCTTCGGATTTTAGTTTTGGATTCATTAGCGGCAAGTTGATACGAATATAGTAATTTATTCTTATTTTTGCATTTTGAAATTTGAATTGAAATAAATATATAAAATGAAAGCATACATATTTCCAGGTCAAGGAGCACAATTTACAGGAATGGGTTTAGATTTATATCAAAACTCACCATTAGCTCAAGAACTATTTGAACAAGCAAACGATATTTTAGGTTTTTCTATAACAGACATTATGTTTGAAGGTTCTGTCGAAGATTTAAAACAAACTAAAGTAACACAGCCTGCAATTTTTTTACATTCAGTAATTTTAGCAAAAACATTAGGAGACGATTTTAAACCAGAAATGGTTGCGGGTCATTCTTTAGGTGAATTTTCTGCTTTGGTTGCAAATGGAGTGCTAACTTTTGAAGACGGACTTAAATTGGTTTCTAAAAGAGCTTTAGCAATGCAAAAAGCATGTGAAGCTCAAGAATCTACAATGGCAGCAGTTTTAGGTTTAGATGATGCAGTTGTTGAAGAAGTTTGTGCAAATATTGATGGAGTAGTAGTAGCAGCTAACTATAATTGTCCAGGTCAATTAGTTATTTCTGGAGAAATTGCAGCAATAGACAAAGCTTGTGCTGCACTTACTGAAAAAGGAGCAAGAAGGGCATTAAAATTGCCAGTTGGTGGAGCCTTTCATTCACCTCTTATGGCACCCGCAAGAGAAGAATTAGCTGAAGCTATTAAAAATACAACTTTTAGTGAGCCAACATGTCCAGTTTATCAAAATGTTGTGGCTAAAGCTGTTACAAATCCAGATGAAATTAAAGAAAATTTAATAGCACAATTAACAGCTCCAGTGCGCTGGACACAATGTGTACAAGCTATGATTTCTGATGGAGGGACAGAATTTGTTGAAGTTGGTCCTGGTAAAGTTTTACAAGGATTAATGCGTAAAATAGATAGAAATGTTACCGCTAGTGGAGCAGGTAACTAATTCGTATATTTATTGAAGCTTTAATAAAAAAAGGCTGACTAAAATTTTAATTTTTTTGTCAGCCTTTTTGCAATTTATAATTGCTATTAATTATAAGGTTTCTTGCCATTTCCAGGCAGAAAGTAAAGCTGCATCTAAACCAAATTCAGCTTTCCATCCTAGTTCTTCGTTCGCAAAATTTGTATCTGCATAAGCGGCAGTAATATCGCCTTCTCTTCGATCAACCAATTTATAATTTACTTTTTTACCAGTGACTTTTTCAAAAGTTTTTATTACTTCTAATACAGAATTTCCTTTCCCTGTACCTAAATTAAAAACTTCAAATTGAGATTTATTGTTGTTATCAATTAATCTTTTTAGTGCAACAATATGCGCTTTTGCTAAATCTACTACGTGAATATAATCCCTGACAGCAGTGCCATCTGGAGTTGGATAATCACTTCCAAAAACTGATAATTCTTTTCTAATACCAGCCGCAGTTTGTACCACAAAAGGAATTAAATTTTGAGGAACACCAATTGGTAGTTCTCCAATTTTTGCTGATTCGTGCGCTCCTGTAGGATTAAAATACCTTAAAGCAATTGCTTTTAAATCTGTTACTTTGGTAGTGTCTTTAATAATTTCTTCACCTATCTGCTTTGTGTTTCCGTAAGGAGATTCCGCAGGTTTTATTGGTGCCTTTTCTGTAATAGGTAATTCATCTGCTTGCCCGTAAACAGTACAAGATGAGCTAAATATAAAATTATTTAAGTTGTTGGCTTTCATTTCTTGAAGCAAGTACACCAAACTGCCAATATTATTTTCGTAATATTCTAAAGGCATTTGAACGCTTTCACCTACTGCTTTTGAAGCTGCAAAATGAATAACACCATCAACTTTATTAGTTGCGAAAAATTCCTGAACGCTTGTTTTATCTTTTAAATCAATATTAAAATATGCAGGTTTTATACCTGTTATTGAAGTAATTTTATCTAGAACCTCTATAGAAGTATTTGACAAATTATCAATAATTAAAACGTCAAAACCTTCATTTTGTAATTCTACAACGGTATGTGAACCAATAAAACCTAGTCCACCTGTAACTAAAATTTTCTTCATTTTTATTTAATGAAATTTAAAATTGTAGACGTTATAAAATTCAATTGTTCCTCGTCCAATTCAGTATGCATTGGTAAAGAAATTACGGTATCAATCAATTCATTTGTAACTTTAAAACCAGCTTCATTATAACGCTCGTCTGCATATGCTTTTTGGCTGTGTAAAGGTACAGGATAGTAGATGGCATTTGGAATTCCGTTATCTAATAAATGTTGGTGTAATTCGTTTCTTTTACCATTTAATATTTGCAAAGTATATTGATGAAAAACGTGGCAATCACAATTTTCACAGATAAATTCGCAACTATTTCCAGTTTTAGGAGTTACAATATTTTTATTATTCTTAAATGCATTGTTATAAAATATTGCTGCTTTTCTACGTGCGTCACAATACCCATCTAAAAGTGGTAATTTTACATTTAAAACAGCGGCTTGAACACTGTCTAACCTAGAGTTAACACCAACAACATCGTGGTAATAACGCTTGTACATTCCGTGGTTAACAATTCCTCTAATTGTATGGGCTAAGTCATCATCATTTGTAAAAATTGCACCACCATCTCCATAACAACCTAAATTTTTAGAAGGAAAGAAAGAAGTCGTTCCAATAGTTCCAATGGTTCCAGCTTTCTTTTTAGTACCATCTTTAAATGTATAACTTGCTCCTATTGCTTGGGCAGTATCTTCAATTACAAATAAGTTATGTTCTTTTGCAACTTCTAAAATGGCTTCCATATTTGCACATTGACCGAATAAATGAACAGGAACAATAGCTTTTGTTTTTGGAGTAATTGCTTTTTTTAATGCTGCAATGTCCATGTTAAAAGTGTCTTTTTCAACATCAACTAACACAGGTGTTAAATGTAAAAGTGCAATAACTTCTACAGTTGCTGCAAATGTAAAGTCCGCTGTAATTACTTCATCACCAGGTTCTAATCCTAAACCCATCATCGCAATTTGAAGGGCATCGGTACCATTTGCGCAAGGAATTACGTTTTTTACATCTAAATAAGTTTCTAAATTTTTTTGAAAAGCATGAACTTCAGGTCCATTTATATAGGCAGCAGATTTTAAAACTTCTGAAATTTTTGAATCAACTTGTTCTTGAATTTTAGCGTATTGACTTTGAAGGTCAACCATTTGAATTTTTTTCATGGTATGATTTGTATATATTCTAACAAACAAAAATACAATAAAAGACCTTCCTATCCAATCTTAAATACGGATAGTTGCTACAACGTTTTATTCAAATAAATCTGAGGATAAATAACGGTCACCACGATCGCAAATAATGGCAACTATAATTCCTTTTTCTAAGGTTTTAGCTAATTTTAGAGCTGCTGTAACCGAGCCGCCACTACTCATTCCTGCAAAAATTCCCTCTTCTTTTGCCAGTCTTTTGGTCATTTCCCGCGCTTCAGTTTCGCTCACTTCAATAACGGTGTCTACTTTTTTAGGATTGAATATTTTTGGTAAAAACTCTGGTGACCATTTTCTTATTCCAGGAATTTTAGAATTATCTGTAGGTTGTGCGCCAATAATTTGGATGTTCTTATTTTTTTCTTTTAAGAAAGTTGAAGTTCCCATAACAGTTCCGGTGGTTCCCATTGCAGAAACAAAATGTGTTATTTCTCCATTGGTATCTCTCCAAATTTCTGGGCCTGTAGTTTTATAATGTGCTTTCCAATTGTCTTCATTTGCAAATTGATTTAGCATTTTATATCCTTTTTCTTTTACCATTTTTTCGGCATAAGTTCTAGATCCTTCAATACCAATATCGCTAGCAGTTAAAGTGACTTTAGCACCATAAGCTTGCATAGTTTGTACGCGTTCTCTTGTTGAATTTTCGGGCATTACCAATTCAATTTTAATTCCAAATTGTTGTGCAATCATAGCTAATGCAATACCTGTATTTCCACTTGTAGCTTCTATTAGATAATCATTTTTTTGGAGATTGTCTTTTTCTAAAGCAGTAGCAATCATATTGTAGGCTGCCCTATCTTTTACACTTCCACCAGGATTGTTTCCTTCTAGTTTAAGATAAAGTGAGACACCTTCTTTTACTAAAATATTTTTGGCTTTTACTAATGGTGTATTTCCTATAAAATCGAATAAATTTTTAGCTGTCATTTATTATTTTTTTTGTTTCAATCTAATTTCAGCTTTGTGATATACCAAAGAATTTTCTGGTATGGATTCTGTAATCCATACGTTACCACCAATTATACTGTTTTTACCGATAATTGTTTCTCCACCCAAAATAGTCGCATTTGCATAAATTGTTACATTTTCTTCAACAGTTGGATGTCTTTTTACATTTTTTAATTCTTTTGAAACTTGCAAAGCACCTAAAGTAACACCTTGGTAAATTTTTACATGATCTTTAATTATACACGTTTCTCCAATTACGGTTCCTGTAGCGTGATCTATAAAAAAACTGTTGCCAATTGTAGCTCCAGGATGAATGTCTGTTCCTGTTTTACTATGCGCATATTCGCTCATTAACCTTGGAATTAAGGGGGTTTTTAGCAAATGCAATTCGTGACTAAAACGGTAAATTGCAATAGCATAGAATCCAGGGTAAGCCATATAAACTTCTTCAATAGTATTTGAAGCTGGATCGTTGTTTACCAATTCTAGTGCGTCTAAATTTAGGTTTTCTAAAATTTCAGGAAGTTTGGATAAAAATGTTTTCCAAATAGTGGCACAAGAATCTTTATCAACAACACGAGCTAATTTGTAAATTTCATCAAAATCAATTTCTAATTGTTCAATGTTTTCAGCTACGCAAGTTTCAGCATCAAATAAAGTTTGAAATAAGTTATCTGTAAATTTTTCAGTTTTATGTTTTAAGCTAAAATTTAAGTGTGGTCGATTTTCGCTTGATATTATTTTATGAATAATACTCTCTTTTGCAGTCATAATTTTATTAATACTTTGTAATTCTTTGTCGTACTATTTATTACTAAATTACCATTGTTTGTAAACTTTTTCAAAAGGGATTCTATAGCGCTCCCCATAAACTCCTTCAGGTTTTCTAATTCCACAAGAAATAACCATATTTATTTCACTGCTTAATGGAAGTTTTAATAGTTTTTTAATACGTAAAGAATCTATTCCTTCCATTGGACATGTATCGTATTTTTCAGCAGCCATACTTAACATAAAAGTTTGTGCAGCTAATCCTGCACTTTTGTGAGCAACAATGCGCATATCAGAATTTCTAAGCTGACGGTAAGTTGGCTTAAATAATCCAGTAAGCCAAGAAAAAGTAAATTTTAGATATCCCAAAATGCCCAAAAAATCAGTGTAAATAATAGGCATTAGTTTTCTATAATAGTTTTTTGCAAATTTTTCTCTTGAACTATATTCGCTTTTAGCTTTTTCACCATAAATGGCATTTAAGTTATTTAAATTAGCCTTTATACGTTTTTTCCATAGATCTTTTCTAACTACAATTACAACCATTTGTTTAGCTGTTGTTGCCGCATTTTGATTTAAACAAGCGATTGCTAATTTTTTTAAAATATCTTTTGAAGTTATATGGTGAAATTCCCACAATTGCATATTACTACTTGTTGGTGCGAGTGTAGCCTGCTGAATGCATTTTTTAACTATTTCAGAATCAATTTCTTTTTGACTATCATATACTCTAACTGAGCGACGGTAATTAATTGCTTCAATAAGATTTTTATTCATAGAAAATT
>NZ_JBFLKT010000331.1:0-4683 GCF_040883305.1 Lutibacter sp. | reverse complement strand
TCTGTAATTACAGAAACTCCAAAACATTCCATTCCCATATGTTTGGCAACAATAACTTCCGGTACTGTTGACATTCCAACGGCATCTGCTCCTAAAATTTTCACCATTTTATACTCTGCCGGAGTTTCAAAAGTAGGTCCTTGCAATGCTAAATAAATTCCTTTATGTATTTTAACATCCAATTTCTCCGCAACTTGTTCCATTTTAGCAATCATTTTTTTGCTATATGCTTCGTGCATATCAACAAATCTAGGGCCAAAGCGCACATCGTTTTTACCGTGTAGCGGATGTTCTGGCATAAAATTAATATGGTCTGTAATTATCATAATATCACCAACTTTAAAAGCTGGATTTACACCTCCAGATGCATTTGAAACAATTAATTTTTCAACTCCCAAATATTTCATTACTCTAACAGGGAAAATAGTTTGTTGCATTGTCCAACCTTCATAATAATGAAAACGGCCACGCATAGCAACTACTTTTTTACCACTTAAAGTACCAAAAATTAATTCTCCCGAATGTCCTTCAACAGTTGAAACAGGGAAATTTGGAATTTCAGCATACGGAATTGAAATTTCAATAGTAATTTTCTCTACCAAATTACCTAATCCTGTTCCCAAAATAATTCCATAATCTGGTGCTGTTATTCCTTTATCTTTTAAAAATTTAACTGTTTCCTGAACTTTGTTCCACATAATTTTTTATTATTTTATCAAAATCATTTTTATGATTTATAACTATTGATTTTATACTTATATAATGTAATTTTTTAACCTTATCAAAGATACGGACATAATCTTTCTCTGTAGTTAAAACTAACTTCTTTTTTGATTTAAAACTGTCTAATTTATCACTTATTTGTTGAATATCTTTATTCTTAAAATTATAATGATCTGGATATTTTAAATGTTCAAAATTAATATTTTTTTCATTTAAAAATGAGACTAAAGGGGTTGGATTTGCAATTCCAGTAACCAACAAAACTTCAAAATTCTTTAACTCATCTAAACTAATTGAAGTGGCTCCAGTTAAAGTTGTATTGTAATCTATCGCAGTAAAAAATACCATTTGGTTTTTAGCTGGATTTAATTTTTTAGTTATTGCAAATTGCTCAGTTTCAGAAAGTATTTTTGGGCATTTTGTTACAATTATTACTTGCGCTCTTTTTGCACCAGATTTATTTTCACGCAAATTTCCAGTCGGCAACATATTATCATCTACATATAAATTATTAAAGTCTGTTAACAAAATATTAAAACCTCCTGCTACTTTTCTATGTTGAAACGCATCGTCTAATAAAATAACATCTGGCGGATTATTTAACTTTTCTAATTTATGTATAGCATTGGTTCTATCAACATCCACACAGACTAGTATGTTCTTAAATTTTTTGTAGTATTGAAAAGGCTCGTCTCCAATTAATTCGGCATTAGCATTTTTATCGGCTAAAATAAATCCTGTGCTTTTTCTTTTATAACCTCTACTTAAAACTGCAATTTTATAATCGTTTTGTAATAATCTGATTAAATACTCAATTTGAGGTGTTTTCCCTGTACCCCCAACACTTAAATTACCAACAACTAGTGTAGGAGTTTTAAATTTTGTAGATTTAAGAAAATTTTTATCGTACAAAAAATTACGAATACTTGTAATAATTCCATACAAGACAGCAAAAGGATACACTATTTTTCGTAAAAAATTCATAAAAGCGAAAATACAAAACAAATTATAATATTTATCTTTGTTTAAACTATATTAATTGATTTATGACTATTAAAGATATTACAAATTGCATTGAAGAATTTGCTCCTTTAAATTATGCAGAAGGATTTGATAATGTTGGCTTGTTAATTGGAAACTATGCTTCAAAAGTATCTGGAGTTATAGTAACATTAGACACCTTAGAAAACGTGGTTGATGAAGCAATTGAAAGAAATTGTAATCTTATTGTAAGTTTTCATCCAATAATATTTTCAGGATTAAAAAAAATAAACGGCACTAATTATGTAGAACGTGTTGTTTTAAAAGCTATTAAAAACGATATTGCTATTTATGCAATGCATACTGCGTTAGATAATTCTTTTAAAGGGGTAAATGCAAAAATTTGTAATGTTTTAGGCTTAAAAAATCAAAGAATTTTAATTCCTCAAAAAAATACAATAAAAAAATTAACTACATATGCTCCGCAGGAAAGTGCCGATAAAGTTAGAACGGCACTCTTTAAAGCTGGAGCTGGAAATATTGGAAATTACGATTATTGCAGCTATAATACTGAAGGTTTTGGAACTTATAGAGGTAATGAAAATTCGAATCCAATAATTGGTGAAAAAGGTAAGTTTCATGCTGAAAAAGAAACATTTATTAGTGTTATTTTTGAAAAACATCTTGAAAAGAAAATTTTAGCAGCCCTATTTAATACGCATCCCTACGAAGAAGTTGCCTACGATATTGTTTCTTTAGATAATATAAATCAAGAAATTGGCATGGGAATGGTTGGAGAGTTAAAAGAAGAAAAATCTGAAACTGATTTTTTAAATTTCTTAAAAGAAACTATGAATGCAAAAGGTATTAGACATTCAGTTTTATTAAATAAACCGATTAAAAAAGTTGCAGTTTTAGGAGGTTCCGGAAGTTTTGCAATAGAAAATGCAATTAACGCAAAAGCAGATATTTATGTAACAGCGGATATTAAATACCACGAATTTTACAAAGCAGAAAACAAACTTATTATTGCAGATATTGGACATTATGAAAGTGAACAGTTCACAAAAAATCTTTTAGTAGAGATACTTACAAAAAAATTTCCTAATTTTGCAATCATTTTATCGAAAAAAAACACAAATCCAATTTATTACTTATAATATGGCTAAAAAGAAAGAAGTTACTGTTGAAGAAAAATTAAGAGCATTGTACGACTTACAATTAATAGATTCAAGAGTTGATGAAATTAAAAATGTTAGAGGTGAATTACCTTTAGAAATAGAAGATTTAGAAGATGAAATTATTGGTTTAAATAAAAGACTTTCTAATTTAGATGCTGATGTTACAAATTTAAAGAATGACATTTCTGCCAAAAAGAATATAATTGAAGAAGCAAAAACACTAGTAAAAAAATACGCTGAGCAACAAAAAAAAGTTCGCAATAACAGAGAATTCAATTCTTTAAGCAAAGAAACTGAATACCAAGAACTTGAAATTGAATTGGCTGAAAAAAGAATTAAAGAATTTAAAGTTCTAATTGAACAAAAAAATGAAATAATTGCCTCAACAAAAGAAAATATTGCAAAACAGGAAGATTTATTAAAACATAAATCTGCTGAATTAAACGATATTATGGGTGATACCGTAAAAGAGGAAGCATTATTACTTAAAAAATCTGAAGAATATTCTGAATTAATTGACGACCACTTGTTAAAAGCGTACAAAAGAATTCGTTCTTCTGTTAAAAATGGTTTGGCTGTTGTTTCAATTGAAAGAGGAGCTTCCGGAGGATCTTTCTTTACAATTCCACCTCAAAGACAAGTTGAAATTGCGAGTCGTAAAAAAATTATTACAGACGAGCATAGTGGTAGAATTTTAGTTGATGGTGCTTTAGCTGAAGAAGAAAAAGAAAAAATTGAAAAATTATTAAGCTAATTAAAAGCGTATAATTTTATATAAAAAAAGCTGTCTGGAATTTAAATATTCCAAACAGCTTTTTTATTTTTTAACTGCCCTTATAGAATACACCAAAGGAAACATACGTTGTTCTTTTTTTAGAAAAAACATTCCATTATCTGTAGCTTCCATTTCTGGAAAGACATTATATGGAGATTGATCAAATTCGTGTAAAAATTCAATGTGTAAACCAGCAGTTGTTAATGCGGTTACAACTTCACCCAAACCGTGATTCCAACCATACTCTTTACTTATAATGTCAGCATCGTTATTTGTGTAAGTCCCTTTATATTCTTCATAAATAACCTCTTTATTTAAATAAGGATATGCTAATTTTGGTGGAGTTTCCAAAAAATCGAACATCCAGACAACAGGATGAAATTCTATCAAATAGAATATACCTCCTTTTTTTAATTTACTAGCAATTATTTCTCCCCACGTTTTTAAATCTGGCAACCAACCAATTACCCCGTAAGAAGCAAAAACAATGTCAAATTTACCCTTTACATTTTTAGGAACTTCATACAGATTACTTTCAATAAAAGTAGCATCCAAGCCCAATTCTAAATTTAATTTTTTGGCAAGCTCAATTCCTTCATTAGATAAATCGATTCCCGTGCATTTTGCTCCTAACCTGCTCCAACTTAAAGTATCTTGACCAAAATGACATTGCAAATGCAATAACTTTTTCCCTTTTACATCTCCTAATTCTTCAAGTTCAAATATATTTAATGAAGTTTTTCCTTTTTTAAAACCTTCAATATCATAAAATTCAGATTTCGAATGAATACTAACTTTTTTATTCCAGGTTTCTTTATTTACTTCGAAATATTTATTATTCATATTTTTCATTTTAATATGTTTCGGTACTATTTGAGACCTAAAATAAATAAATTAAAATAAACCAAATAATTGGAATCGATTCTACCCAAAAACTTGTGTAATATCTCGATTTATTTTCAGAAGAAAACAGCAAAAATAATGCTGAAATAATTGCAATGCATATGGTTGTAATTAATTCTG
>NZ_JBFLKT010000330.1:0-12541 GCF_040883305.1 Lutibacter sp. | reverse complement strand
CCTTTTTTATTTAAATCATATTCAAAATATTTCTCTAAAATCTTTTTCCAATTCCAATCTTGATTTGGATATTTTTTAATGTTTTCAAAGAATCTTTCATCACCCGCAAAGTAATCTCTAAGTCCACTTTTATGTTGTAATAAGTTTTTGACTGTTATTTGACTGGAGTAATTAATTCCATTAAAAAATAAGATTTCTGATAAGATTTTTTTGGTTTCATCATTTTGTAAACAATTTAGAAAACAATCCTCTAATTGTAGTAATCCTTCCTCCATCAACTGTAAAATGATAGTTGATGTAAAAGTTTTGGTAATACTTCCTATTCTAAATCGATAATTACTAGCTTTTTTTTTATCCGAAGTATTTATTTGTCCAAGAGCAATTTCATAATTGATATTCTTTTTTGCTTCATTTATATTAAGAAGGCAATTATAAATAGGTACAGAACCTTCAGGGTTGATTAGTAAATTAGCGAAATCTTCAAATTGTTTCATAAAGCTACTATTAAATATAATCAAAAGCTGAAGCAAATATTGGTTTCGATTTTAAATTCTCAATTTTAGATTCATCTATGTTCTTATAAGCTGCCATAATTTCAACATCAGAATCTTTTATAAAAGAATGTATCATACCTAACTTACCTTTTCCTAAAATTTTTTCACGAATTGGGCAGGTATTTCCCAACCAAAACATAGAAGATTTTAATTTTTCTTTAGCCAGTAATCCTTCAAATAAAGTATATAAATGTTCTTCATAACCAGGTTTAAAATAGAGACCTTCAAATGCCAAAAATTCGAACCGTTTTGGATTAAATAATTTATTAAGAATAGGTATTAAAGGAACTACGTTCATTACTATTTTCCCTATAAAACCTTTCATATTATTAATAACCCAATGTGCACGATGATATTGACACCCTGCTACGATTTTTCCATTTTCTCTAATAACAAAATAATTATTCTTAATAAATAAGGAATCGAATTGGGTTAAAGAATGATTTATATAGGTTTTTTCTAATAGCTTTATAACTTCTTCTTTTTCTTCATTTAAAGTTATTTGAGTAATGTTTTTCTTTTTCTTCGGAAAAAAACGACTAAAACCTAAAGTTTTTACAGTGCCTAAAGTATTGTAACCCGCACTTTCTACAACTTTATAAGAACTTTTGTTGGCTCTTTCTATACAGGCAAAATAAATAGTTTTTTCTTGTTCCTTTTCACGAATTAATTCCATCACTTTTATAGAGAATTTTTTCATAACTCCTTTGCCACGTATTTCTTTTGAAGAAGCAAAATACCTTATATAATTACAATTAAATTGCTTATTATCAGTAGTTACAGTTGTCATACAGAAAACGGCAGTTGCTCTTATTTTTTCACCTTCATAAATGGCAAGAAGAACTGGTTTTTTTATCAATTTAATATGTTCCTCTGTATTTTTGTGCTCATAAATAGCCCCTTCATTTCCCCAAGCAATACTATCTAAAAAATGTAAAGCTTCTTTAGGAATTCCTTCGTGTCTTTGAATGGAATATTTTCCGTCAGTAAGTAGGATTTCTTTTTTCATAATTGCTTATACTTGAGTTTTTATAAGACCTTTTTCTACTAATTGTTTGCAGCTTAACTTAATTTTGTCTTCCAATAAAGTAATTACTTCATCGGTGTGTGCTACTGATAAAAAACAGTTTCTACCTTCCCAAATATAAACTCCGTTTAAAAGAAGTTGGTTATATAGCTCTTTATACTTTCCAGGTGTTACAAATCGGAATAAAGACCCGAAATGAACAATTGATAATTTCGGGAAGTTTTCTTTGAAAAATACATTCATTTTATTGCAAAAATTAGACGTCCTAATATTTATTTCTTTTAGTAATTCACCGTTAGAAGATTCGAGTATTTCTAATGTTTTTAATGCAGTAACCATTGCTAAAGGATGATGACAAAATGTACCTGCAACAAAAGTTGATTTTGCTTCTGGAATTGATTGATCTCCATACTGCCAAAAGCCACCATCAATAGCGTCTAAATATTTTGATTTACCAGCAACAATACCAATTGGTAATCCACCACCAATTACTTTTCCGTAAGTAATAATATCGGCTTGGATGTTAAATAGTTTTTGGCAACCTCCTATATCTATTCTAAAACCAGTGATTACTTCATCAAAAATAAGAGCAATATTATGTTGCTCGGTAATGCTTCGTATTTGTTTTAAAAAGGCAATGGGTTGAAAACTTGGGTTTCTGCTCTGAACGGGTTCAACAAGAACTGCTGCAATGTTATCTGTGTTTTTTTTAATAAAATCTAAAGATGCTTCTGAACCATAATCAAAAACATAAGATTCATTTAAGATAGATTGTGTAATTCCAGGAATAGATTCTTTCGCAATATTGGTTTGCTGATCTCTTTTTAGAGTAAGCAACGGATCAAATGTACCATGATAGGCTCCTTTGAAAAAAACAACATTTTTCTTTTTTGTAACTGTTTTTGCAATTCTTAAAGAAACCATAATTGCCTCTGTACCAGAATTAAAGAAGGCAACTCTTTCTGTATTTGTAGCCTCTGTAATTTTTTCTGCTAATACCCCAGCTAATGGAGAAATTGGGCCAACAGACCAACTTTTAGTTAGTTGGTTTTCAATTGCTTTGCGAATAGGCAAATAATTATGACCAAAAACAATAGAACCAAAACCCATTGTTAAATCTATATATTTATTATCGTCAATATCCCAAATAAAAGCGCCATCAGATTTGTCCGAAACTAACGTGTAAATAAGTTCTTTCTTTTGAATATTAAAACCTACTGAATTTCTATTTAAAGCAAAATATTTTCTATAACACTGTGTGTGTGTTTTTGTAAGTGAATTTTTTTGAGATAATTTATGAATCATAATCGATTTGATGTTTTGTAATAATACAACTAAAATTGATAAACACAATTATTATTATGTTTTTAAGAAACTTTAAAGGAAATGAATGCCAAAGTACTCGTTTATGTTTAGTTGCATAGTTAAGCTCCTAATTTAGCAAGTAAAAAATGAACATGCCTGACGTTAGGCAGGTAGAAAATCCTAGAGACCCGGGTGTAGAGAACCTACTAGTCCTAAATGTGGGTTGAGAAAGCAGTTTTCACAAGTAAACTTACATTTGCAATTACTGATACACATGTCAACTGGTTTTTATTTTGAATAAGCAACTGAAGAATATGTTGGCTCATAACTATGAGTATAGATTTCAAAAACAATTCCGAATGAATTTTCCGCATAACACATTTAGAAAGGCTTATCGCTCTAATAGCAGGCATTTATTCGCATACTCTACATTCCTTCAAAAGACAATATTTTATTTCATTAGATTGAAGTTAATGTGAGCATAAATAATACAAGTTGTTAAACCCCTTATTTTGCTTATAACCAAAATTATAGAGTCATTATTATTTTTTCTATTTCACTAATTGTGAAAGGTTTTTGTAAGATAAAATTAACGTCTTGTTCATTTTTAGTTTTTTCATCAATTTCCCATCCACTTACAACAACAATTTTTATTTCTTTTCCAAATTTTTTCCTTATTGCATCGGCTAATTGCCAACCATTCATTTTGGGCATTCCAATATCGGTAATTACTACATCATATAAATTTTCATTAAGATGTTGTAAGGCACTCTCTCCACCATTTGCAATATCACAAGCATGACCAAGTAGTTCTAACAAATCACTACCATTTTCTCTTATCGTAGCATCATCATCTACCCATAAAAATTTGTATGATTTTTTATTATTCAATGTAGTTTCTCTAACCTCATTTATGTCATCCTTTTTACTAATTGGAAGAACAATTTCTATGGTGGTTCCTTTACCCAATTCAGAGAATGTTATAGCAATATCTCCTCCGTGCTTTTTTACAATACTGTAAACACCACTCATTCCAAGTCCTCGACCTAGTTCAAATCCTTTTGTAGTATAAAACGGTTGAAATAATTTTAACTTTGTATTGTTATCCATACCAATACCTGTATCTGTAAAGTTCATGAATATACTTTCGGCTTTTATACCTGTTTTAATGGTAATATCCCCACCGTATGGCATTGCTTCAATACTATTACTAATTAAATTGTAGATTACGGTTTTTAATTCGCCCTTATTACCTTCAATTTCCGGAAGGTTAACAAAATCTGTAATAATATTTACATTCAATCCGTCTTTTTCCATTTTGTCTTTCCATAGTGGACGAAATTGTATCAAGCTTTCATTAATGATGGCATTAAAATCAATAAGTTCGGAGTTAACGATATCGCTTTCTGTATTGCCAAAATTTTGCAATGCTTTAACCCTGCTAGAGATATCTATTATAATAGACCCAATAGCATTAAAATACTGGAGCGTATCATCAGTTAATTTGAGTTTTAATTTTGCAACTTCAATATTTCCCATCATGGCTTGTAAAGAGTTGTTAAAATCATGCGCAATTGAAGCCGCCATTTCGCCCAAAGCCGTTAGTCTTTGGTGTTCTGTAAACTTTTTTTCTATGAGTTTTTGATTGGTAATATCCTGAACTGTGCCTACCATGCGCACAAGGTTGTTATGATCATCTAGAAAATAAATTCCTTTAGAGATTACAGAAATAACTGAAGTATCTTTTTTAACAATCCTATTTTCAAAATAATACGGTGCTTTATTTGATATAGACTCCTTTAATCTTTTCTCATAGCCTTCCTTGTCATTTGGATGCACGTGATTAAGTGCCAGTTCATAGGAAGGTTCTACTGACCCTGGTTTATAGCCCAATAATTCAAACATTGTATCCGACCATTTAATCTCGTTGGTGGGTATATTCCATTCCCAATTACCAATTTTAACGAGGCGCTGAGCTTCGTTCAGCATTTGAATATATTTTTTGTTTTGTTTTTCACTTTTCCTAAGTGCCTCTTCAGATTTCTTGGCTTTAGTAATATCTGTAAAAACAATTCCAAGTTGTCCTGTAGCTACTTTCCAAGCATAAACTTGATAATACTTGTCTAGCTCCGCTCCATAGTTTTCAAAGTTTTCCGGCTTCCCTGTATTCTCAATCCTTTCGTAAGTTTTTATCCAATGGTCTTCTACAATCCCAAATATTTTTTTAGCTCGCTTACCTATTAACTCATCTTTCTTCTTTTTAACCAATGCTTCAAAAGCCCGATTTACCTTGAGATATATATAATCAATAGCATTGCCATCTTCATCATAAACCAGTTCGATAACCTGAAACATTTCAACCATAGAATTAAAAAGCTCCTCATATTGCTTTTCACTATTGTTAAGGTTTTTTTCTGATATTGTTAGTTTTGTAATATCCTCAAAAAACATTGCAAATTTGTTCTTTGAAAAAGAATGTGCATTAACACTGTAGGTTTTATTGGTATTATGATTGTAATCTATAAAATGAATTGGTTTGTTATTAATTACAGTAGAGCCATATCTATCGATCCAAGATTGTTCAATATCCGGATATATTTCTTTAACAGTTTTACCAATAGCCGAAGAAATATTCAATCCTGATTGTTTTTCAAATGCACGATTTATTCTAAGAAACCGATAGTCTTTGGGGTTTCCATGTTCGTCAAGAATAAGTTCGCATAATGCAAACCCTAAAGTTATTCCATCAAATATTTTATGCAACTCCTCCTCGCTTATCTTATATTCTTCATTTATTTTATTACTGTCAGGATCCATGTATTTATCCTTCTTTTATATATTATTAACCTCTAAAAATCTTTGATAGCATACGCCAAAATGTTTTAGAAAAAATAAAGTTACCATTTTGAAACCGTAATTTCCTTACTTTAAAAATAGTGATTTTTAAAATAAGAATTATCTAAATTACGAAAAAAAGCAAATTTAGTTCTGTATTGTTCTGTTCAGTTTTATTAATATAAGTGTGTTTCTTTATCGTTTTTCTTCAAATTTATCTTCTTATTTTTAGTAAAAGGAATAATCATAGGAACTTCTTTTTGGTACGTTTCATACTTTTCTCCAATAGCCTTTCGAAGGTCTTTTTCTTCTAAATACTTCACAGCAATAAAAATATATAGAGTGGTTACTGCTGTAAATAATAAATGACCTATAGTCATAATTGGTGTTGCCCAGAAAGCGATTAGAAAACCTAACATAAGTGGATGTCTTACTAGTTTATATAAATAATTAGTTTGAAATTTTGGGTTAGGTGTTTGCTTGTTCTTTAAATTATCAAAAATATGTTCTAGACCAAAAAGCTCTAAATGATTAATCATAAATGTTCATAACAAAACAATAAGCCAACCAAGAAAAAATAGTCCTTTTAAAACACTACTAACAATTTCATTTTCTGCTTCCCATACAATAGTTGTTATTGGTTGCCATTGCCAGTAAATTAATAGTAGGGATAAACTTGATAAAAGTATATAAGTACTTCGTTCCATTGCTGGGCTAATAATAGTAGTAAACCACTTTTTAAAATGCGGGTCGAGCCATTATACTATGTTGCAAAGCAAATACACTTAACAATATAACATTAATAAAAGTGGATGCAAACAAGGTGGTTTCTGTACCAGAATCTATTGATTTTGGCACAATAATGTTGCCTACAAATCCTATGGCTTATAAAAAGGCAATTAGAAATACTAAATAGGCAACAATTCCGTAAATGAAGATGATTGATTTTTTCATAATTTATTGTTTTTAGTTTTTAATTTTAACTACGGTATTTAAAGTAATTGGGATTCCTTTTTTTATAGTTTGATACACAATACAACTACGTTTTGCACCATTTATTAAGGTATGTAATTGCTTTTCATTTGTTTTTTTAGCAATAATTAATGCATCAATATGCATAGATTGAAACTCAACAGGAACAGATTTATCAATCATTAATGTTCCTCTTACATCTACTTGAGCATTTGCACTTATTTTAGTTTCAATAAGTTCTATTCCTAATTTATTAGAAATTAATCTAATAGTGCTTTCAAAACAAGATGCTAACGAAGCGCAGAGTAAATCGCCAGGATTTGGAAAATCGTGATCGCCTCCAACTGCTTTATGAACTCCAATTTTAAATGGAACCTTCATTTTATCATTGATGGAAACCGTTGTTCTAAATGGGTCTTGTAGATTTATCCCAGTTACCTCTGCAGCATCAGTAATCCAAGCTGAGGCAGCATCTTTTCGATATTTTTCATAAAGAACTAAATGCCTCTGGTAAACAATAGAAGTGGTTTTAATGGATTTTAAATTCCTGATTAAAAATTCTTGTTTTGGCATCACATCATTTTTTTAATTTACTAATGATGTAAAGGTTGAATATAAAATGCCATTCAAGATTTCTTAAAAGTCCAAATAATGTTCTTAAAAGGTCAAAAAATACTATTATGCTTCTTTTTTGAGCATTCTAAATTTATTGGGAGTTACTTTTGATATCTTTTTAAAGGCTTGAATAAAATGCGAATTATTTTTAAAGCCGCATTCATAACCGACCTCGCTAATGTTAAGATTTGTTCCCAGTAACAATATTTTAGCGTGTTCTAATCTTTTATTAATTAACCACCTACTTGGCGTAGTGTTAAAATATTCTTTAAACTCACGCTTAAAAGAAGATAAACTTTTGCCGCATAGTTTTGCAAAATCAGCTATTTTTAAATCGTATTGAAAATTTTCTATCATAATATTTTCAATAGTCGTTTTAGTGTTTTGCGATATTGAATTGAAGAAAAATAGTAACTCTTTATTATTCGAATTAAGCGAAATATTGAAGAGTAATTCTTTAAATTTAATTTCTACTAGCTCTTTCGGAATTTCATCTCCTTGGTTTAAATATTGAAATATACTTTCTATTAAAGTTTTAAACACATCATTTGTAGTAATATCGAAAATTTGATGATGCTCTTTCTTGTGATTGAATTCTCTCTTAAAAGTTGGATTGTCTGAAATAAATTTTTTGATGAATTTATCATTAATGAAGAATAACATTACACAATATTCACTTTCTAAATATTGCTTTGTAGTATAAACACCTTTTCTAACAAAAAGGGTGTCTCCAGCAATAAGTTTGTGTGTTTTTTTTGAAGTAATCCAATCTTTTTTACCGCTAATAACATAAGTAATTACATGATTTTCAATCCACAATTGATACTCTTCAATATTGAGAGGACATTTATATTCTACGAACAAGAAATCATCTCCAACAAGCTTGTTGAATTTTGGATGATTTTTAAAGTATTCGTATGCATTGATCACTATGTAGTTTTCTGTTTTAAATTATGCCAAACGTCTTCGTATATGGCTTGTTCGTTGGTTGGACTAAATTAGTGAAAGAAAACGAACCAGAGGAAAATTTGAAGGAATTTTCGAGTATACACCGAACAAGAAATTGACTATACTCGATGTTGTACGTAGTTTTTTTTATTCATTTCTTTTTTAAAAATCAATTCAAATGAAGTTATTGCCGTCCATCCAAATACAATTCCAAATATTAATCTATGTGTTACGGGCATCGACCAAAGTCCAACTACCAACCCAATAATTGAAAGCACAAGAATTGTAGCAGTAATATTCGCTCTATTTCTAATTCCTTTCTTTAGTTGTCGGTTGCAACCTAGTCTTGATAGTCCAAACAACCAAAATGCTAATCCAAGACAAATGGCAACAATATGGGCTTTAGAAACAGGCGTTCTAGACAACTCCATATCTATTGGTATTGCAGTAAAGGCAAATCCTAACCCGAATAATGATAATAAGACTGATAATAGTTTGTCATTTAGCAAGTTTCCATAAGTCAAATCAAATGCAAAAAGCAATATTCCAACAGTAATAAATCCGAATAAATTAAACCAAAAAGCATTCGGTTCTCCTTTTGCTCCAAGTTTGCTTATAAAATCATTCATAAAACTAAATTCAGTATTTGAAAATCCAAAAAACAATAAAGTCGCTATCAATATTAAGACAGATAAAAGTCCTAAAATTCCAATATTTTTTTCTTTTATTCTCATTCTATGTTTTCAGTTTTCAAATTGCATACAACGTGTTTGTACAAGATTTGTAGGAATGGAAAATTGGAGATTTTCGAACGATGCATATCGCTTGTTGAATGTTTGTCGGTTCGTTATTTAGTCTAAATGTAAGCATAAATTTTATAAGGTGCTGCTAGTTTTTGCTTTTCATTCCAATTATTTATCCGTTTAAATACTCAAATCCGCAATGATTGGAAAAGTTAAAAATGTTTTCCGTTTTGTTACAATTTATCATTTTTAGGTTTCATTTTGTCCCTTTCTCCTATTTTATACTAAAATCGAACCGTTTTACTCCTAAAATTCCGAATATTAGACGTTTAGGATTGTCTCAGGTTTTATTTATAAGAATATGCTGTTCTCTATTAATCTTTCTTTTTTTGAGAAAATTTATAGCATGCTCCTTTAAAAATTGAAGTTCAATTTATCAAACTTCTTCTTTCGTAGGGTTTTCTTCTTTATATAAATGAAAATTTCAACGAAAACTTAGATACATTACATAGAGAAATTCTTTTCCATTAAAACTGAAAATAAATAAACTGCTCACCACTACCTTGTGCGATGGCAACCAAGAAAAACATGACAGCCCAAACTACAGCTAATACAGTTGGTGATATTTTTTTTGAAACTGCTTCAACGGACGTGTTTCTCATAAACCAGTGGCATAAAAATAGTATACCTATAATAAAGCCTACTTTTAAAATATCAAAAGAACCTAAAACTTTTTCTCCGTCCGGATTAAAATAAAACATAGAACCAATCATATTCCATGCTGTTTTAAACTCTCTAGCCCTAAAAAACACCCAGGTAATATTAATACAGGTAAAGGTTGTGAATGCCAAAAACATACCATTCCATTTTGTAATTTTAAAAGGTATATATTGGCGTTGTAATCTTTCTAATATCAAATAAGTTCCATGTAATCCACCCCAAACTATAAAGGTCCAAGCAGCTCCATGCCAAAGTCCACCTAATAACATCGTTATCATAAGAGCTGCATACATCCTAACAACACCATGACGATTTCCACCTAACGGGATATATAAATAATCGCGTAACCATGAAGATAGAGTGATATGCCATCGTTGCCATAAATCAGAAAATCCTAAGGAAGCGTATGGATATTTAAAGTTATCGGGTAAGATAATTCCTAACATTAAGGCAATTCCTATGGCACAGGTTGAATAACCTGCAAAATCAAAAAAGATCTGACCTGAAAAAGCTAATGTTCCCATCCAGGCATCCCAAAAATTTAAAATTTTATTTGAGCTATACACTTTATCAACAGTTCCTGATAGCAAAGTGTCGGCCATCACAACTTTTTGAAATAATCCTAAAGTCAATAAAAACAAACCCCAAATGAATTGATTTACAGTAGCTCTTTTTTCTTCATAAAACTGTGATATCAAATCTTGGGCTCTTACTATAGGACCAGCTACTAACTGTGGAAAAAATGTAACATACAATGCAAAATCTAAAAAGGTTTTGGCACGTTCTGTTCTTTTCAAATACATATCTATAGTATAAGACATCGTTTGAAAGGTGTAAAACGAAATTCCCATAGGTAATATAATATCCATATGTGTTGACTGATAGCCATAACCATATGTATTTAACACGGTTGTAAAATTATCCATAAGGAAATCCCGGTATTTAAAAAAACCTAAAAACCCAAGATTAACAAACATACTCAACATTAGCCATAGTACTCTTTTACGTTTATTTTCTTCAATAGCTAATTTTTTTCCAGTAATCCAATCTACAATTGTTGAAATCCAAAGTAAAATAACTAATGGCGGATTCCATAATCCATAAAAAATATAACTCGCAAAAAGAAGTATTCTTTTTTTACCAGTCCAATTAAATAATTTTGAATAATATAGTGCTAGTACTATAATTAAAAAAACGACAAAACTTAATGAATTAAAGAGCATGGTTAGTAGATTTTAAGTTAATTAAAATGCTATCATTTTTCATAATTTTGACTAATTCTGTAGTAAAATATTGTGCATCTTCTTCTGATAAATGGGATTCTTCAGGACAAATAAGCCCCTTTAAATTGTTATAATCTTCAAAATGATAACTTGGAACATTTGCTTGTTTTACTAAATCGTTCCAAAACGAAGCTCTTGGGACTCCCATGTTTTCTCCTAATCTTACCGAACCACTTGAAGGGCATCTTATTAAAATTACACGACCACCACGGGCTTCAAATACTTTTAAGTCGTTTAAAAAGAAAGTCATTGTTGAGGCTTTGTCTGGCGGTGGTCCACTTGCTGCACCTTTCATAAAAAACTGCCACACTTTAATTACAGAATTGGCATAGGCTGTATCTGTAACTGTTACTTGCTTCATGACATTATTTCTGTCCTCTGCAATTTCACCAAATTCATGAAAAGGAGGCATTGGGTCAATAATCCGATTTCCTATATTTATTTTACCAACCAATTCTTCTAATTTAATACCATCAATACCTTGGTCATCACTTAAAAATGCTAAGTTTTTTTGAAGAGGTAATGATAATATATGATTTGAAATTTGCGCATAGGTTCTTTTTTTATAATAATCTACTTTTGACTGTGGCCATTGCCAAGGCTGTGCATTTGGGGCAGTTGTTGAAAAAAATAATCCTGGTGTGACTCCTACTACTATGGTTCCAGCAAAATTAGTATTAGTTACAACATCGTGAAAAATAGGTAAGGGTGAGCTACCAACACTCGCTAGTTGAATTGGTCGAATACCTGTTTGTGCTTCCCATTCATTTAACTGTATGTCAAAAAGTACTCGTGAGGAACCCATAAGCAGAACGTTATTGCTTGATGCTTCTTCTACTCTCGAACGCTGCATAGCCCAAAGAGCTTCATTATCGTCTAATGTTGGATAAACTCCTTGAGAACGCCAAAAAAGCTCCCATATTCCTATTACAACTAAACTTAATATAGTTGTAATGATAAATGTTTTTTTTAAATTCATAATAGTTGATTTAATTCAATTTGCACTTTAATTTTCTAGTATGCACTGCTTTGAATCCAAGTGGATTTCTGAATAATCGTAGTTTTTAAATATTAAAATTGCAATTTCAGTAGAAATGTAACAAAAGTTACAGATATATGCAAGTGATAATAAGCATTTTAAATTAAGTGGTAACAGCTTTCACTAATAATTAATTGAAAATCTAAACCTACCTTTTGGTAGTTTTTTTGACAGGGTAGCTTTAATTCTTTCTTGTTTATTTGAGTAAGTTATCTTTTTTAGTACGCCTATTTCAGGACGGGTCAGTATTGCTAATGTTGAGATTCATTTTGGCTGTTTAGGTTGTTGGTTATTTTATTAGAAGGCATTTTCTCAAATTGTTACAATCCTAAATTTAAGTTGTAATTAAATACATGTCAACGTTTTAGACTATGTTTTCGTTACGGAAAAATTGGTAATATTTTTTCGTTTTGGCAACCTGCCTTTGTAAATATACATAGGGTTTTCTGAAAGGAAATTCACTGAAATACAATATATCCATTGTTGTATGCTGGCTTTTT
>NZ_JBFLKT010000329.1:0-10111 GCF_040883305.1 Lutibacter sp. | reverse complement strand
TTTACAAAAAAATAAAGCAAAATTATTTATTTAATTGTTGTAAAAAGCCATTAAAAATTATTACTTAAACACTATGAGAAAAAGAAAAATTAAACACTATTTAAAAACTGGAATTCTATTATTCGGAATTTCATTATTGCTATGGAATTGTGAAAAAGAAGATACTGAAATAATTCAAGAAGATTCTGAAATAATTCAATCAGAAAGTAATTCTGATTTAAAAATTGAAATTGTTAATTTAAAACAAATTGAATCAAATTCAATTGTATCAAATAAACTTAACAAAATAATTGCTAAATCTTCCAATAAAGTAAGTAGTTATGCTGCTAAAAATATTTATAATGCAGCATACAATTTTACTGTAAATACTGATTATGTTAAATATATTGAAAATGGAGATTATCATTCTTATAATTTTCCAATAACCAGAGATAACCCAGTTAATGATAACATTGACAATTTATTACTATCGTTAAATAAAGAAGGTGGTTATGATGCTTATATAGTTCAATATAATGTTGCCAAAGAAAGCTTTGCTAATTTAAATTTAGAAGAATTTAATAAGATAAATATTCATTTTACACCTATTAATTTTGACAGTTCATCATTATTAGCTGCAAGATTAAGTTTTGAGTGTGTGCAAGACCATTATTTGTATTGTCCCCTCGGAGGTGGGCATACTGAGGGGTTTGATGATTCTTGTGAACTTGAAATTGCTGTAACTTCAACGTGTGGCTGGGTTGATTCAGGAGGTGGTAGTGGAGGAACTCCAACAGGTAGCGAAACTAACAATGATGGCACAACTGATACAAGCGGTGGAACTGGTGGTACTTCTTCAACCAATGGTGATAATCCTATTATTTCAACTCCTACAGTTGATGAATTTTTAGATTTTTATTCCACATTAAGTTTTATTCAAAAAAAATGGTGTGATTCTAATTTTGATTTAATTAATAGTTTCCTTATTCAAAATAATTATTCTACGGATGCTTATAATTTTGCAGAAATTGCAATTGATGCAATAGTTTTGGAAAATGCTGAAGTGGATTGGGTGAATAAAATTATTAACAACCTTACTGGTAAAGCGCTTTGCGTTTATAATAAATTGGAGGGAAATGATTTAATGAATAAAACTATTAAGCGATTTAATAATAGTAATTTTGTTGATGTTGAATTAAAATATGGTACTATGCAAACTCCAAGTGCTTCTGGTGAGACACAATACGGTTCTCCTATAACTATAACATTAAATCAAAATCATATAGAAAATAGACCCTCTTTATTAACAGCTTTAGTAATATTACATGAAGCAATTCATGCTGAACTCAATAGACAAATTTTTATAACTGGTGGATTAATGTATACCCCACCGAACACGTATACGCTAAATGGTACGAAAGCTGATTTTCCGACATTATTTGATTATTATAATGATTACCCGGACAATCCTCATCATAATCTTATGTCAGATTATTATAGAAATGCACTTGAACAAGGACTGAGAGATTATGCAGAATCAATTGGTAAAACATTTCCCGATCAACTATTTAAGGACCTAGCATGGGGAGGGTTACAAGGTACTAAAGCTTGGGACAATATGTTTTTAGATCCTGTTTTCACAGCTAGTGAACAAATAAGAATTAATAACACAATTAATAATTTTAAAAACTCAGGAACTAATGAATGTCAATAAATTATTAATTCTAGCATTAATCTTTCCACTTTTTTGTTTTTCTCAGAATCAAAAAGAGGATGCTTATTTTATTATTAGCAAAGATCATAAAGAATATACCCTAGGTAGCCATAAAAATACATCAAATTTTGAGTCATTTAGCTTATATGATAAAATAGAATATAATAAAAGACAAGAGCGTATAAAAAAAGATAAGGATGATGGAAGGCCTAATTACGACAATAACAAAAGGCTTCCAAATACTTTAACTTTTAGAGTAAAAAGCAAAAAAAAGGAAGTCATAACTCATTGCGATATTCATAAATTAAAATTAAATGTGGTTGATTATAATTGGTTAATTTATAATAGTTGGAAAGAAAATAACCCTAATATTCTTTTTAAAGATTTATATTTTTTACTTAAAATAGAGAAGGACAAATATTTAAAGTATAAAGTTGAAAGAACAGTTATTGCATATTAATTTTGTTATAAATAAGAACAAAATAATTAAAAATAATACAAACCACATCCACATATATATAAAATAGCAGAATAAGTACAAGTTTTCATAATTTGTACTTTTCTGTTTTTTTTATAGTTAAAATGTAAATTGTAACAAATAATCTGCAATTTTTAAAGAAATACAGACCAACTAATTCAAATCATAACGAATCTTTTCAACCAATTCATTGTAATTTTTATAGAGTACAAATTCTCCATCTTTTATATACGATATTTTTCCAGTTTCTTCAGATACAGCTAAGCACAATGCATCTGTTTTTTCTGTAATACCAATTGCAGCGCGGTGTCTTAAACCAAAGCGAGAGGGCAATTGTTTTTTGGAAAGTGGTAAAATAATACGTGTTGCAATTATAAAATTATCTTTTACAATCATAGCGCCATCGTGCAAAGGACTATTTTTATAAAAAATACTTTCTAAAATAGGTTGATTTATTTCTGCATACATAGTATCTCCAGTATTTTTTACAAAATCTAGATTATGAGTACGCTCTAAAACAATTAAAGCTCCAGTTCTTGTGGCAGCCATAGATTCGCACGCGGCTACAATAACTTCTACATTCATAGTAGTATGAATTTCAGTGTTAAGAAATTTTAGTTGTTTTAAAAAGCTCCGTTTATTTGTGAAATTTGTAGATCCTAACATTAACAAAAACTTCCGAACCTCTGGTTGAAATACAATTAAAATTGCAATTGCCCCTAAACTAATTAAAGTACCCAATAAGCCACTTAGCATTTCCATTTGAAGTGCTTGGGTTATTTTCCAGATTAAAACAATTAGTGCAATACCAATAAATATATTTATAGCAACTGTTCCTTTTAATAATTTGTAGATGTAATACAGTAGCACGGCAACCAATACTATATCTAGTGCATCGAGAAAATTAAAATCTAAAAAATCTAGCATTGGAAATGTTTTTGGTAAAAATATAAAAAAGATTGCATACTAAATAACTAATCGCAACCGCAATCTGGAACTTTTGCCGGATCAAAAATAAATTCTAAATTATTTATTAAAACACCTGGATTTGTAATTGACTTTATTTGGGTTAAATAATATAAATAATCTTGGTACAATAAATCCTGATTAAAGTTTAAATGAAGCATTGTTTTATTTCCTTCAGAAGAAAAATCAATAAATTCCAATAGAGTAGTTATAAGTTCGCCATCTTCCATTTTGGCATCATTAATCCACGTGTTTTTTGGATTAAAAGTGAGGTTAATATTGTAGTAATTTAAATAGTTATCACTATTTTTTTTAATATACGTTTTAGATAAAATACTGTCTTGTTTAAAAACCACACCATCAAATTTAACAAATGATAGCTTATCTGAAATGGTATCTGCATAGCTAAAATAATCGAATCGTCCTTCTTTAGCATGGATGCCATTTGCGTGTTTATATTGAAATTTACTAATGGAAGGAATAATTGCTTTTAAAGGTAGTTTTCTGTCGATATTATAAATCCAATGTGTTGAACTTATGGTGTTTTTTCTGTTCACTTTTGCAATAGTATCAGTATTATTAACTTCAAAAAACATCCAAATTTGAGAATGATCTTGTAGTTCTTGAATACCTTTTACCGCTAAAACAGGAATCTTCAATTCTTTTTTATTACAACTTAATAATATAATAGGAATTAAGATATATAAGAGTTTTTTCATTTTAATTATTTAATAATTCTACAATTTTAATGGCTTCTATAGCTTCTTTTACATCATGTACTCTTAAAATAGTTGTACCTTTTAACAATGCAATGGTGTTAGCAACTGTTGTGGCGTTTAAGGCTTCTTTGGCGGTTATATTTAATGGTTTGTACAACATAGATTTTCTAGATAAACCTGCTAATGTTGGAATTTCAAGATTTTTAAATAGGTCTAAATTTTTTAATAATGTATAGTTTTGTTCTGTGGTTTTACCAAACCCAAAGCCAACATCTGCAATAATATCATTTACTCCCAAGGCACGCAATTCATATATTTTCTCTGAAAAATAATTTAAAATATCAGTGACTACATTTTTATAAGTTGGATTTGCCTGCATATTTTGTGGTGTTCCTTGCATATGCATTATAATATAAGGAACTTGCAATTTTGCAATGGTTTTAAATAGTGTTGTATCCATACTTCCTGCTGAAATATCATTTACAATACATGCGCCATTTTCTATACATTTTTCGGCTATGTTACTTCTAAAAGTATCAACTGAAATTAATATTTCTGGAAATTCTTTTACTAACATTTTTACAACTGGTAAAATACGCTCTAACTCTTCTTGTTCGACAATATGTTTAGCTCCTGGACGTGATGAATATGCACCAACATCAATAAAAGTAGCACCTTCAACAAGCATTTTTGCAACTTGAGAAATAATTGCAGTTTCATTCTTGTATTTTCCACCGTCAAAAAAAGAATCTGGAGTAATATTTAAAATCCCCATTACTTTTGGCGATGTTAAGTCGATCAAAGTACCGTTACAATTAATTGACTTCATTATCTTACCACTTTATTTATAACGGCTGTTAGCATTGGAGCTTTATAATCGAACATTTTTGCCAATAAATCATCTGTACATTCACTTATAATTAGCATATCTCTATTGGATTGTTTTAAGTATCCTTCGGTTACCATAACATCTAATTGTTTAATTAAATGATTAAAAAAACCATTGGTGTTTAAAATTCCTACAGGTTTTTGTTCAATGCCTAATTGACTTAATGTAAGTGCTTCAAAAATTTCATCTAAAGTGCCAAAACCACCTGGCATGGCAATATAACCATCAACCAATCTGCTAATTTTAACTTTCCGTTTACTCATTGTTTTGGTAACAATCATTTCGGTAATATTTGTATGAGCCACTTCTTCGTGACGCAACAATCCCGGAATTACACCAATAACTTCGCCTTTTTTTTCGATAATTGTATCTGCAATTATACCCATCATTCCAATTTTTCCACCACCATACACCAATCCAATATTATTATCAGCAAAATACCTACCAAGTTTTATAGCATCATTTTTATAAACTTCATTAAAACCAAGACTTGAACCACAAAAAACAGCAACTTTCTTCATTATTTTAAAATTGATTTTTTAATTCATTAAATTTGTTCGAAATTTACGCAAATAATTAAAGTTACATGCAACAAACTTCAAAACAATATAACGACATTATTACAAAATGCCGTACACTCTATATAAACAAGTTACAAGATTACGGTGCTGCTTGGCGTATTTTAAGATTACCATCTCTTACAGATCAAATTTTTATTAAGGCGCAACGCATTCGTCAATTACAACAAAATAGTGTTCGGAAAGTGGATGAAGGTGAGGTTTCAGAGTTTATTGGAATTATTAATTATTCAGTTATGGCTTTAATTCAATTAGAAAAAGGGATTGTAGAACAACCTGATATTAGTAATGAACAAGCGGTTGAATTGTACGATAAGCATATTGCAATTACTAAAAAATTGATGGAAGATAAAAACCATGATTATGGCGAAGCTTGGAGAGATATGCGTGTAAGTTCTTTAACAGATTTAATACTTCAAAAATTATTGCGTGTTAAACAAATTGAAGATAATAAAGGAAAAACTATTGTTTCTGAAGGAATTGATGCAAATTATCAAGATATGATTAATTATGCTGTTTTTGCTTTAATACATATTAATGAACAACAATAAATTTTTATAAATGAAACGAGCATGCTAAAAAGTTTTTCATTTAAGAGAATGATTAAAAGCGAACAGCATGTGACCTAAAAAAGCAATAAAAATAAACACATGAAATTACTTGTACACCTATCTCGATTAATTGTAGCTTTAACATTCATTTTTTCAGGCTTTGTAAAATTAGTAGATCCTTTAGGTTCTGCTTATAAATTTCAAGAGTATTTTGGAGCAGATGTGTTAAATCTAGAATTCTTAATTCCGTATGCGCTGCCATTTTCTATAGTGTTAATTTTAGCTGAAATAGTTTTAGGTGTAATGCTTTTGGTAGGCTACTTGCCTAAATTTACGGTGTGGAGTTTATTAGTAATAATTAGTGTTTTTCTGTTTTTAACCTGGTATTCAGCATATTACAATAAGGTTACAGATTGTGGTTGTTTTGGAGATGCAGTAAAACTGTCGAGCTGGGGAACATTTTATAAAAATATTGTATTAATTGTTTTTATATTAATTTTAGTAAAAGGATATACACATATAAAACCATTATTTAGCCTTGCGTTTGCAAAATGGACAACCTTTCTTTCATTTTTTATATTTCTTTATATTGTATATTATGTATTAATTCATTTACCATTAATCGATTTTAGACCATACGCAATTGGAAAAAATATTCCTGAAGGAATGGAATATGTTGGAGAGAAAGAGCCTGCAATACACGATTTTTATTTAGAAGCTGAAGACGGAGAGGAGCTAACAAATGCTGTTTTAGAAGCTGAGAATGTGTTGCTAGTGGTTACTTATAATATTAATATTAGCGACAAACAAGGTTTTACTGCTATAAAGAAAGCTACAGATGAGGCTTTAAAAAACGGCTATAAAGTATATGCATTATCAGCTTCTATGAATGAAGATTTTATTGAAATTAAAAATGAATATAAGTTAAATTTCGAGATGCTTTTTGGTGATGAAACAATGTTAAAAACTATTATTAGGTCCAATCCAGGAATTATTACATTAAATAAAGGTACCGTAAAGGGTAAGTGGAGCTGGACTGATGCCGATAAAATTACATTCAATTAATGAAACGAGCATGTTAAAAAGTTGGTCACCGAACGAAATGGCTAACCGCGAACCTACCTATCCGTTAGGCAAGCAGCATGATTGTGCTGATCGAAGTCGAAGTATGTCCTTTAAAAAACAATAATAGAACCACATGAAACCATTATTACTAATTTTTTTTGGAGGAGGATTTGGAAGTGTTCTTAGGTATATAATTGGTAAGTGGTTGAATACTACTGAAAACGCAATCCCTTATGGGACTTTTTTAGTAAATATTGTAGGAAGTTTAATAATAGGTATTGTTTTAGGTTATGCTGCAAAGGTTGCTAACACTTCAAATACCTATGTTTTTTTACTAGCTTCTGGTTTTTGTGGTGGGTTTACAACATTTTCTGCTTTTGCTTATGAAAATCACCTTTTTCTAAGAAATGGCGATTACTTTTCTTTTTTAATTTACGCCTTAGGATCCATTATTTTGGGTTTACTAGCCGTTTTTGCAGGTTTCTACTTTTCAAAAGTATTTTAATTTACCTTTTTTATGTTCTTTTTTAACCTCTATTTAAAATAGAGGTGTTTCTACACGTCTCGATATGATAAAATAGCATAAAAATATTTACATACCTTTAAAAAAATAGGGTATAAAAATCGAAAATATGTAAAAATTCACCAACACCCCCTAAAAAATTAGGTGGTGTTAAATTATAAATATATTTTTGTCCAGAAATCAATTATAAAAATCACTTTATTATGAAGAAAATTGAAGTTATTATTAGAAAATCAAAATTTGATGAAGTAAAAGAAGCTTTGCATCAAATTGAGGTCAATTTTTTTAGTTACTGGGATGTAACTGGAGTTGGAAACGAAAAACAAGGTCATGTTTATAGAGGTGTTAGTTATAGCACATCAGATATTCAGCGAAGATTTTTATCCATTGTTGTTTCTGATCCTTTTTTAGAAATTACTATTGATGCCATTTTAAAATCTGCAGGAACAGGTTTTGTTGGAGATGGTAAATTGTTTATTTCAACAATAGACGAGGTTTATAGGATAAGGACCAAAGAAAAAGGTATCAAGGCTATAAACTAAAAACTAAAAAAATTAACTAATTATTAAAATAAAAATTATGGAAGCTAACGCTGTATTAGACTTAATGTGGATTGTAATCTGTGGGATTTTAGTGTTTTTTATGCAGGCTGGATTTACGCTAGTAGAAACTGGATTCACCAGAGGAAAAAACGCAGGTAATATAATAATGAAAAATATAATGGACCTATGTATTGGAAGTCTTGGATTCTGGGCTATTGGTTATACAGTAATGTATGGGGAGTCAATAGGATCCTTAATAGGTAAACCAACATTGTTTTTTGATGATGTTGAGAATATGCATAATTTATTCTTTCAAACTGTGTTTGCTGCTACCGCTGCAACAATTGTGTCAGGAGCAGTCGCTGGAAGAACTAAATTTTCTACTTATATCATATTCTCATTTGTAATGACTGTAGTAATTTACCCAATTTCTGGCCACTGGGTATGGCAAGGTGATGGTTGGTTAACTGAACTTGGATTTGTGGATTTTGCAGGTTCTACTGTAGTGCACTCTGTGGGTGGATGGGCTGCTTTAGTGGGCGCAATATTAGTTGGTCCAAGATTAGGGAAATATACTAATGGAAAATCAAATGCAATACCAGGGCATAACTTGTTATTAGGTGCTTTAGGGATCTTCATTCTTTGGTTAGGTTGGTTTGGATTTAACGCTGGTTCTCAATTGGCAATATCTGGAGATAATGCAAATGCAGTTGCGGGTATTGTAATTACAACAAATCTTGCTGCTGCTGCCGGAGCTATGGTGGCAATGTGTGTGTCGTGGATGTTGTATGGAAAACCTGATATTTCAATGACTTTGAATGGGGCTTTGGCGGGATTAGTAGGTATTACAGCTGGTTGTGCTGCTGTAAGTCCGGCGGGCGCAGCTATTATTGGTGCTATTGCAGGAGGAGTAGTTGTTCTATCTATTGAATTTATTGATAAAAAATTAAAAGTAGATGATCCGGTTGGTGCGGTTTCAGTACACGGTGTATGTGGCGCATTAGGTACGTTGTTGGTAGGTGTATTTGCTATAGATGGTGGTTTGTTATATGGTGGTGGATTCTCATTATTGGGAGTTCAAGCAATAGGAGTATTATCAATTGGGGCTTGGGCAGCTGGAACAGCATTTGTTGTTTTGTATGTGTTAAAGAAAACAATTGGTTTAAGAGTTTCTAAAGAAGAAGAGGTTGATGGATTAGATATTCATGAGCATAAATCAAACGTTTACAATTAATTAAATTAAATAAAAAAGAACATTATTAAATTAAAACTAAAAAGATGAAAACAATTAAAAGAATTATAGTGGTATTTGTAGCTATTTTATCAATATCTACAATGAACGCTCAGGAAAAAGAAAAATCAAAGACAACTTTTGATATAGGTGTAGATTATGCAAGTAGATATGTATGGAGGGGTGGTTCGTATTCGGACTCACCAGTTTTACAGCCTTATGCAGAGTTAGCCTCGGGTAATTTTACATTTGGAGTTTGGGCTTCTTATGAAACAGGTGGGGAAGTTGTTGGACAAGAGTTTGATTTTTATGCAGGTTATTCATTTGGTGCAATTTCGATAGGATTTACAGATTATGCTTTTCCAACTGATGCAAACTCAGATGGTTATTTTATGATGAAAAATCATATTGGAGAGGCATCGTTAAGTTTCAATGGCGTGGATTCTTTTCCGGTTTCATTAGCGGTGTTTGCTAATGTGTACAATGATGATGCTAATTCAATTTATACAGAGCTTGGAGTTCCGTTTAAAATTGGAGGTACTGAAATGGGTGCCTTTGTTGGAGGTGGAAATGAAATTTATACTACAGATGGTGATTTCGCATTAACAAATGTGGGCGTTTCTGCGTCAAAAGATGTTAAGATTACGGATGCATTTAGTTTAGGAGTTGCTGCTTCTGCAATATTTAATCCAAATAGTGACGATGCGTATTTAGTGTTTGTGCTATCGCTGTAATAAAATTATGGTTTGTTGAAAATTGCCTAACGACAAATTGTTGTTAGGTAATTTTATTCTAAACAATTTTACATAAAATGCTGTTGTTATAATCTATATATATTAAAAAATATAGGGTAAAATTGAAAATATACTAAAAAAT
>NZ_JBFLKT010000328.1:0-10979 GCF_040883305.1 Lutibacter sp. | reverse complement strand
TTTCACGTATTAAATTGTTGTCTTGTAAAGCATTATTACCGTGATCTATACGTTTTATTTTCAAAACATCTAGAGCTTCCCAAACATAATCGGCAGTCCCTTCTTCGCCTGCATGCGCCACAGGAATATATCCTTCTTTTATTGATGCAGCATAAACATTTTTAAATTTTGTAGGTGGATTTCCTGACTCTGATGAATCTAAACCAACAGCAGTAATTTTGTCTTTATAAGGCAGTGATTGTTCTAATGTCTTAAAAGCAGCTTCTTCAGATAAATGACGTAAATAACTCATTATTAGTAAAGAGGTAACTCCTAATTTTTCCTCACCATCTTTGCAAGCTTTGGAAATACCAGTAATTATAGTTTCAAACAAAATGCCTCTTTCGGTGTGAGTTTGTGGATCGAACATTATTTCAGTATGACGTATATTTTGTGCAGCACAACTTTTTAAATAGCTATAGGTTAAATCGTAAAAATCTTGAGTTGTAATTAAAACTGCTGCGCTTTGGTAATAAATATCTAAAAAATCTTGTAAACAATTAAAATTATAAGCTTTTTTAATTTCTTCAATAGATTTATAAGGAATTGTTATATTATTTCTTTTTGCAATTTTGAACATTAATTCGGGTTCAAAAGAGCCTTCAATATGTAAGTGTAATTCAGCTTTTGGTAAGTTTTCAATAAATTTTATCATTTGGCAAAATTACTTAATTCAAATATTTAAATTTCAATTATTTTCAAAAATAAAAACTTAAAATTATAAAGTAAGTGATGGTTTTCATGTAAATTTGCAATTACAATTTAATAAAGTAACTATGGCTAGTATAAAAAACTTAAAAAAAGACATTAATTATGTGTTAGGAGATATTATTGAAGAGTGTTACACTTGGGAAATTTTAAATCCAAAAGCAGATAAAAAAGCAACTGAAGCTATTATTGATGAAGCTATTGAATCTTTTGATAGTTTAATAGATAAAGTGAATGCTAAAAACGTTGAAAATTCAAAAGCACACTTTAAAGCAATAAATAATGAGTTGGAGGAAACGGCTCATAAATTATTAGATAAAATTAACAATTTATAGGTTTTAATTTAACAACAATTTACCTTTTTAATATTTTTAATTGTGGTTTATTTTTCCTAAATTAGTACAATAATTAATACTATTAATACGTTCTTAATTTTACCAACTAAAAATTTTTAATTTATGGCAAGAGCAATGTTTGAGTACACAAAAACGGTACTCGAAAAAGTTAGCTTTAATTTAGAATTATTTAAAAAAGAATTAGAAAAAGCAGTTAAAAGACTGTTGCCTTATGAGGTTAAGGAGTTGTACTTTTGGTTACAAGAGTTTACTCAAAATAAACCAGATCTTAATAAGTGCCTTCTTCTAGTTGAAACTAACAAAAGGAGTCTTTAGACTCCTTTTTTTTGTGATATAGGGCTAATAATTTTAACATCGTTAAAGGCAATTACACCTCTAATTAATCCATCTATTAAGTTTTTCAAAGCTTCAATTAAATGTACTTTTAGGTGCGATTTATGATAAATAATACTCACTTCACGTGCTGGTGCAGGAGCTTTAAATTCTTTCAGAAATTTTTTATCCTCATCATTTAAATCCAATGTTTGCAGGTATGGTAATAATGTCATTCCTAAACCTTCTTTAGACAGTTTTATAAGTGTGTTAAAACTACCGCTGTGCAATTGAAAATTTTGCTTTTTAGTACCAAAAGTACTGCATAAATTTAATACATTTTCTTTAAAACAATGTCCATCTTCAAGTAGTAAAATATCATCAATATTTAAGTTTTCCACATCTAAAGTTTTTGAAGTATTTAATCGATGTTCCGTTGGAACAAAGCCGATAAAGGGCTCATAAAATAACACACGCTCTTTTATATTCTCATTTTCAAGTGGAGTTGCTGCAATTGCAACATCTATATGTCCATCACTTAATTTTTTAACAATTTCTTCTGTAGTTAATTCTTCAATCTTTAAATTAACTTTAGGATATTTTTTTATAAATGATTTTAAAAAGATTGGTAGTAATGTTGGCATTATGGTAGGTATAATTCCCAATTTAAAATCACCTCCAATAAATCCTTTTTGTTGATCTACAATATCGGTTATTCTATTACTTTCATCAACAATAATTTTTGCTTGTTCAACAATTTTTTTACCAATTTCGGTTAATTGAATTGGTTTTTTATTTCTATTAAAAATTTTTGTATCAAGAGCTTCTTCAAGTTTTTGAATTTGCATACTTAATGTTGGCTGCGTTACAAAACAATGTTCCGAGGCTATTGTGAAATTTTGATGTTCTGCTACTGCTAAAACATATTTTAATTGGGTAATTGTCATTGCTATAAATTTTTACGATAAAGATATTAAAACTATCGATAATGATTATAATAAATAGCGTTTTTTTTTGAATACTTTTGAAGTATAAAAATAATATTAAATCTAAATAAAATGAATACAACAAGTATTGGTCTAAACAAGCAAGAAGCTGAAAATTTAACGGTAAGTTTAAACGATTTATTAGCAAATTTTCAAGTATATTACCAAAGTTTAAGAGGATTGCATTGGAATATTAAAGGAAAATCTTTTTTTGAATTGCACGTAAAATTTGAAGAGTTTTATACAGATTCTCAAGAGAAAATTGATTTAATTGCAGAAAGAATTCTGACTTTAGGAGGAACGCCATTGCATACTTTTAGTGATTATGTGGATTTAGCGAAAGTTCCAGTTGGAAAAAATATTACGAACGATGTAGAATCTGTAAAATTAGTAGTTAATTCCTTATCTGAATTGTTAAAAATTGAGCGCGCTATATTAAATGAATCTGATGCAGCAAATGATGAAGGAACAAATTCTATGATGAGTGATTTTATTGCTGAGCAGGAAAAAACTATTTGGATGTTAAATGCTTGGTTAAATTAAGAGTTAATTTAATACCTAACTGATAGCATTAATAAAAGCCGTTTTCAACTCTTGAGAATGGCTTTTTTTAATACATATCCCAAAATTTTCGATGCTTATTAAGCGCTTCTTCCTGACGTTTATATTCTTCAACAGGACCAACTTTTAACATAGATGGGTCTTGTTCTATTTCAAATTCAATTCTTTTTACAATTTCTTCAACGGTTTCATTTTCATAATCGATTTCCATTGGAGGTTTTATTACCATAGATTGTAAAATATTTCGTTTTTTAATTAACAATCCTTTTTTATCAAAAGAACGCCTAAAACCATCTATAACAATTGGTATTACAAGAGGTTTGTAGGTTTTAATAATATGGGCAGTTCCTCTTCTAATAGGTTTAAAAGGTTTGGTAGTTCCTTGCGGAAATGTAATTACCCAACCATCATCTAAAGCTTTTTTAATATTACTTATATCAGACATTTTCACTTGTCTGTTCACATCTTTTCCTGCACTTCTCCAGGTTCTTTCAATTGAAATTGAGCCAACATAAGCAAAAATTTTAGGTAACAAACCAGATTTCATAGTCTCTGAAGCCGCGATATAATAAATATTTAGTTTTGGTTGCCAAATATATCCTATATTTTTAATAGAATCATCTCTTCCTTTTAATGAAGCATTAAATACATGAAACATAGCAGCTACATCTGCAAAATAGGTTTGATGGTTTGAAACAAACAATACATTTGTTTCAGGAAGTTCTCTTATAATTTCAGATCCTTCAATTTGAAGATTGTTAAATCTTCGGTATCTTCCGTGAGAAACAATTCCGAAAAAGCGAATCAGCCATTTTTTTAAAAATAAAATGTGACCGAAAGGATTCCTTTTAAAAATTGGCATTTAGTTGGTTTTGGTTCTTACAAATTTAGTAAAAAAAATATTATATAGTTCTTATTAATTCTTTGATTTCGTTAAGCATCATAGCGGTTGCACCCCAAACATTATAATTATTTAATTTAAAGCAAGGTACGATAATATTTTTAGCATAGGAAGTTGACAATATTGTAGAACTAATTACAGAATCGCTTAATAAATCTGATAGTTTAACTTCAATTAAAGCTTCAACTTCATAATTTTTAGTGAATTTTGGTGTATAATTTATATAACCTAAAAAGGGTGTAACAATAAAATTACTTGGAGGAATATAAACATCGGTCATTTCTTTAAAAATTGAAATATCCTTTTCAATAATTCCAACTTCTTCTCGGGCTTCTCTTAGAGCTGTATTTTTTAAGGAAACATCTTTACAATCTGTTTTTCCACCAGGAAAACTTATTTGTGCAGAATGAATGCCTTTATAACTTGCCCTAAGTGTTAATAAAAAGTTTAATTCTCCTTTATGATTTGGATAAAAAATGACTAAAACTGCTGCTTTTTTAGGATTTTGAGCATTTATTTTTTGTTCAGAAAATTGTTTTCTAATTTCAGGAGCCAATTTAAATTGCGCTTCCAAACCACCAATTTCTGCTTTTGAAAGTAGCTGAATATGCTTTTTAAAAATTGAAAATTCCATATTATTCTTTCGTATAAAATGTTGGTAAAGACAATTTGAATTTTACGGCAACCAATCTAATTGTAATTATTAATAAAGTTGTGGAAACGTAAATTATGGCATCATTTACATTTAGATTATGTAAAACTAAAAAAATTATTGAACCTAATACACAGGCGGTTGCGTAAATTTCTTTTCTAAAAATCACAGGAATTTCGTTACACAAGATATCTCTAATAACACCACCAAATGATGCAGACATGGTGGCTATTGAAATTATAATTATTGGATGAAAATTAGCATTTAAACCAATTTCTGTTCCCATAATTGTATATAAACCTAATCCAATACTATCAAATAAAAAAAGTGATTTGTTTAAATATTTTAATTTTTTTCTAAAAATAATAGCAATGAAAAAAGAAGCAATTATGAAATAAATCACATCTGTATTTTTCATCCAAAAAACAGGTTGCGCTCCAATTAAAACATCTCTTAATGTTCCGCCACCAACAGCAGTTGCAAAGGCTATTATAAATACGCCAAACGGATCCATCTTTTTTCGCATTGCTACGAGCGATCCTGAAATTGCAAAAGCAATAATTCCTATAATATCTAAAAAGTAAAAAAGCGTCATTACATTTGTTGGGTAAAATAATTATAATCTTTAATAATAATATCAATAAAATCAACAGCACTTAACTCAGAATTAATTCCCGTAATTTCAATAATTTTTAGTTTTAATTTTAAAAGCATTTTGTGATTTCTACTTTTTTTAGCTTTTAAATACAACTCTTTTATAGTTTGTATGTCTTTGTCGCTTAAAATAGTAACTTGTGGAAAAGTGGGTTTATATTCTTCAGGAATATCAACTGCTAAGGTACTATTAATTGAAACTAATTTTTTTTCTGAAATAACAGTAGTTCCAGCCGCAATATCACCCAACCTTTGCCCTTTTCCATTCAATAAAATTGTAAGTAAAGCAATAGAACCTGATGCTAGAGTTATATCAATTAATCGTAACATCCACCTAATTAAATAGCTCCCAAAAGTTGGTTTAGAACCATCAATTTTTGTAACTCTAATTTTACAAAAGAATTTTCCGGGGGTCTGACCATTATTTAAAGTTTCAAAAAACAGGCTATAAAAAAATACGGGCAAACTTATTAAAATGTATAAAAAATATAAATTTTCTGAATCTAAATACTCTAATGCATTTAAAATGAAGAAAATTAAAGCATAATAAGCTCCAATAATTAACATATCAATTAAAAATGCACGAATTCTTGTGCTTAAAGACGCAACATTTTGTTGTATAGTAATATTTTGTGCTGTTTCTATATTAAAATTATCCATTTTTAATGTTTATTCTCTTTGGTTGATACAATTGTATTTTTTACATTCGTTAACTCAAAAATTCAATAAAATTAATTGCTATATTGAAGCAGCAAAAGTATAAAAAATGCGTGAAGCATCATTTGTAAAAAGAAATAAAAATAAATGGCTCTTATTTGAAGATGTTCTGGACAATAAAGAACAAATTTCTCCAGATAAATTATCCGATCTATATATTGAAATTACTGATGATTTAAGCTATGCAAAAACATTTTATGCGCAAAGTAACACCGTTGTTTACTTAAATTCAATTGCTTCAAAAGCGCATCAGAAAATTTATAAGACAAAAAAGGAAAATAAAAACAGGCTTTTAAAATTCTTTAAAACAGAATTTCCTCTTGAATTTGTAAACTACCATAAGCAATTGTTAATTACATTTATAACTTTTTTATTTTTTGCCATTGTTGGTGCTTATTCCGCTGCTAATGATGGAGATTTTGTGCGCTTAATTTTGGGAGATAATTATGTAAATATGACCCTGGAAAATATTGCTTCTGGTGACCCAATGGCAGTGTATAAAAAAATGGGCGAAGGAAATATGTTCATTATGATTACATTAAATAATATTAAAGTTGCAATGACAGCTTTTGTATTTGGAATGTTGTTTTCGGTTGGAACGCTGTATGTTATGATGCAAAACGGAATTATGTTAGGTTCTTTTTTATACTTTTTTTACGATAAAGGCCTACTTTGGGAATCGTCTAGAACCATTTGGATTCACGGAACCATAGAGATTTCTGTAATAATAATTGCAGGTTGTGCAGGCTTGGTTTTAGGAAACGGTTTGCTGTTTCCAAAAACATATTCCAGATTAGTGTCTTTTAAACATAGTTTTAAAGCAGGTTTAAAAATTATGGTTAGTACAATTCCGTTTTTTATTGTAGCCGGATTTTTAGAAGGTTTTGTAACACGCCAAACACAAATGCCAGATTGGTTAGCCATTTTTATTATTCTAACTTCCTTTGCAATAGTCGTTTACTATTATATAATTTATCCAATAAGATTAACAAAACAGCAAAATTTAAATGGAAACAAATAGCTTTATAGAGTTTAAAAAGGAGCGCGATTTAGGTGCAATTATTACCGATACTTTTAAATTTATTCGAGAAAATTGGAAAGAATATTTTTTAACGGTATTAAAAATAGTTGGACCAATTTTATTAGTTGGACTCGTTGTTTTAGTGCTGTATATGTTTACAATGTCTGATATTTTTAACGAAATAGACAACGTAGATTCAGACCCAATAGGATTTTTATCAAATATATTTTCTTGGATTTTTGTACTTATGTTTGTGTATGTATTAATGTACACACTATTATCTATGTCTTCTCTGTATTTTATAAAATCGTATATAGAACATAATGGAAAACCACTTTTTTCTGAAGTAAAAGAAAATGTACTTAAAAATATTTGGAAGTTTTTAGGATTGGGTTTCCTAGTTACTCTAACAACACTTTTTGGAATGGTATTTTGTTATTTACCAGGTATTTATTTACTTACTGTTTTATCTTTAGCCACCTCAATTATGGTTTTTGAAGAAAAAAGCATTGGAGATACTTTTTCGCATTCGTTTACACTTATAAAAGGTGAGTGGTGGAATACATTTGGAGTTTTAATTGTAGTTTGGATGCTATTAATGATGTTAAGTCAGGCGTTTTCTATTCCAGCAATTATTTACCAATTTATTAAAATGGGAACAGTAATGGGAGGAGATGATCCAACAGAAATATTCTCAATTTTTAAGGATCCAATCTATTTAGCATTGAATATTGGCTCTTATATATTTCAATTTATTTTATACTCAATTCCTTTAATTTCAACGGTTTTTATTTATTTCGATTTAAATGAACAAAAAAATTTAACAGGTACTTTCGAGAAAATAGAAAGTCTGGGAACAACCAATAATGAAGAATAATTAATGCAAAAATTACTATTGTTTATATTTTTTTTAAGCTTTTCGATGGGTGTTTTCGCCCAAACGGATTCGCTTACTGTAAAAAAAGACAAAAGTAGTATTATTCAAAAAAAGTTTGATGCTAAGGCTTTAGAAAAATACAAATCAGATAAAGATTTTGATTATTCAGAAAGTGAAGTAGCAAAAAATCCAACATTAATTGAACGTGTATTTAATTGGCTAAGCAGACAATTATTACGATTTTTAGAATGGATTTTCGGAGTGAAATACGCAAAAGGTATTCTTGGAAATATTCTTATGGCACTACCTTATATAATTGTAGGTATTTTGTTATTTCTATTAATTAAATTCTTTTTAAAAGTAAATTCTAATTCAATAGTTTCTAATACTTCAAATACACCTGTTGTTAATATTACCGAAGACGAAGCATTAATAAAACACAAAGATCTTTCAAAGCTAATAAAACAAGCAATTGATCAAAAAAATTACCGATTGGCAATCCGGTTTTATTATTTAAATATACTAAAACAGCTAGAAGAAAATGAGTTCATAATTTGGGAACAACAAAAAACGAATGAAGATTATATTCATGAAATCTCTAAAGAAAACATAAAATTATCTTTTAAAGATGTAACCAGATTGTACGATTTTGTTTGGTATGGAAATTTTGAAATTGATGAAACCAAATTTGTAAAAGTTGCCGCAAATTTTGAAGCAACAACTAATTTAATAAATAGTAAATAAGTTGGATAAAAAAACTAAAATATATGCTGTACTATTTGTGCTTTTCATTTTCGGATATATTTATCTGGAGAGTACAAAAAAGCAACCTGTAAATTGGTTTCCAAGTTATGTCGTGAAACATAAAATTCCTTTAGGAACCTATGTTCTAAACAAAGAATTAGCAACTATATTTCCTTCAAATATTATTGAAACTGTTGAAATTCCTCCATATGTTTATTTACAAGATTCCACCAGAACAGGTACTTATTTTTTTGTAGATGAAGCCTTAAATTTTGGCGATGCCGAGTTTTTACGTTTAATGAAATTTGTAGCACGTGGTAATGATGTATTTATTTCTACTCACGGAATGAATATAGACACCTTAAATTTTGAAACCGAACGCTTAGTTAGTAAAAACCTTGATGAAAAAGTGTTTTTTAAGCAACTGAATAAAGCATTTAAAGGAAAAGAATATACGTTTAATCGTCCATTTATAAATCAGGTTTTTACTAAAATTGATACTACAAATACAACTATTTTAGGTATAACGGGTTATGTAAATTCTAATGAAGAACGTACCGAAGAAGGCATTAATTTTGTAAAACATTCGCACGGAAAAGGGAATTTTTATTTGCATACATTTCCCGAAGTATTTACAAATTATACTATTTTAAATGAAACAAATCACCAACATACTGCTAATATTTTATCGTATTTAAGAGATGATATCCCATTTTTATGGGATGCTTATTATAAAACTGGAAAAAGTAAAATCACTTCACCATTGCAGTACTTGTTAGGCTCTAAACATTTAAAATGGGCGTATTATATGGCTTTAATTGGTATTTTAATCTTTGTTATTTTTGAAGGAAAAAGAAAACAGCGCAATATTCCAATTATAACACCATTAAAAAATCAGACGGTAGCTTTTACACGTACTATTGCAAATATGTATTTTGAAAAACAAGAACATAAAAATATTGCCGAACATAAAATAAGTTATTTGTTAGAGTTTATTCGTGTTAAATTACACATTCCAACAACTAAAATAGATGCAGTTTTTTACGAGAATGTAGCTTTACGAAGTGGGAATTCTAAAGAAGATGTTGAAAAATTATTCGAGTTTTGCGATACAATTCATTTAAAAAATCAAATTACGAACGAAGAACTTATTAAGTTAAATTCATTAATAGAAAAATTTAAAAAAACAATTCAATATGGAAAATAACGATTTGAATTTTGAAAATAGAATAGATTTAGAAAAGTTAAAAAATGCCGTGATTCAAATTAAAGCTGAATTGGGTAAAATTATCGTAGGTCAAGAGAATTTTATAGATTTATTGATAGTTGCATTGTTGGCAGATGGTCACGTACTTATTGAAGGTGTGCCAGGTGTTGCAAAAACAATAACCGCTAAATTGTTAGCAAAAACTATTGATACAGGCTTTAGTAGATTACAATTTACACCAGATTTAATGCCAAGTGATGTATTAGGTACTTCGGTTTTAAACATGAAAACTTCTGAATTCGAATTTAGAGAAGGTCCTATTTTTTCCAATTTAGTACTAATTGACGAAATCAATAGAGCTCCAGCAAAAACTCAAGCTGCGTTATTTGAAGTTATGGAAGAGCGTCAGATTTCTATTGACGGAAATACCTATAAAATGAAGCCTCCATTTATGGTTTTGGCAACTCAAAACCCAATTGAACAGGAGGGAACATATGCATTACCAGAAGCGCAGTTAGATCGATTTTTATTTAAAATTGATGTTGGCTATCCTACGTTAGATGAAGAAATTCTAATTATTAAAACCCATCAAGATAGAAAAGGGACATTGCCGCAAACATTAATTAATTCATTGCTTTCTGAAGCTGATTTATTGGAATATAAAAACAAGATTTTTGAAGTATTAGTTGAGGAAAAAATTATGAGATATATTGCTCAAATAATTACAAAAACCCGAAACCATCCACATTTGTATTTGGGCGGATCTCCTAGAGCGAGTATCGCAATTTTAAATGCTTCAAAAGCCTATGCAGCTATAAACGGACGTGATTTTGTAATTCCTGAAGATATTAAAAAAGTGTTGTATCCAGTATTGCGTCATCGGTTAATATTAACTCCAGAACGCGAAATGGAAGGAATGACTACGGATAAAGTAATTGAAATGATTGTGCAATCTGTTGAAGTGCCTAGATAGTTATAAAGTCGAAAGGTTGTAAGGTGGTTGAATGGAGTTTAAACATTTAGTAGATACTAAGAAAAATTAATAATAAAGAGTAAAACTGACATTCCTGCGTAGGCAGGAATCAAGTTTCACAACGTATGGATTCCTGTTTTCACAGGAATGACAAAAGACAAAAATATAGAGATTGCCACAGCAAATGAAATATTTGCTTCGGATGATAAATTTAAAAAACCTAGAAATTGAAAACCATTAGAAATATATACATACACCAACGTTTTTTTGT
>NZ_JBFLKT010000327.1:0-5382 GCF_040883305.1 Lutibacter sp. | reverse complement strand
ATTAGATTACAAGATAAAATAACATTAAATGACGGTACAATAGTAAATCCAGATGGAACGTACATCACAAAAGATCAAATTAGATTGCGTTTAAGAGATGGTTCCTGTTTAGATAGCGATGGCGTTTTATACAGAAATGAGTATCAGTACAGATACAAAGTTCAACAAGAAAACAAAGGGCTGTCTCAAGCTCAAATTCAAACACGAAATCAAAATAGATATCAAATAATGATGATTGATGGTCAAGCCTACCAAATTAAAAATCAGGAACAAAACCAAATTAAGGAACAAATGCAACTTGGAAATGGTGTTACTATAAATCCAGACGGAACTTATCAAAATCGCGATAGAAAACAACTAAGATTGCAAGATGGTGAATGTATTAATATGGACGGTCAAATGTTTAAAAACACCTATATGCAAAGAAAAATGGTTGTACAGAAAAATGCTAAAGCAATTAAAACTATGACAAAGAAAAAAGTGCAAAAGAAAGCAACTGGCACACGTAATAAGAAAAATTAAAAAAAGCTAGTGGTGGTTTTAATTAAAAACACAAATTGTCATTTTGAGTAAATTTGAGGAAGAAATGAAAAAAAATTGATTGCATTTATTCAAAATGACAATTTGTAATAATCTTAAAAATTCTTTTTAAGCTTTATAAATTAATCATTAAATCTTTAATCATGAAAGCTTTAAAATTCTCATTTATAATTTTGTTTGTTTTAGGTACTGCAAGTATTTTTGGACAAAATGAAAAGAAATCATATGTTTCAACAGCTATAAATTACATTAGTGATGCTGTTTTTATGGGTAGAAAAGATTCCATTGCAGCTCCCTATTTATATCCTTCTATAGCTTACCACCATAAATCAGGTGTTTACGGAAAAGGATCTTTCTCTTACCTTACAGAACCCGACGAAAGTAGAATTGATTTATATTTATTAACTGCGGGTTTTGATTTTAAAAAAAATAAACTATCTGGAGATTTTTCAGTAACAAAATACTTTTTTAATAATGATAGTTACAACGTGATTTCTGAAGTAACCGCAGATATTACTGCAAGCTTAAGTTACGATTTTGAAATCGTTAATTTAATTGTAAATGCAAGTAATTACTTAAGTAATAACGAAAATTCAGATTTATTTTTATCTTCAGAAATTAGCCATGATTTTTTAACCTCAGATAATAAATTTCAAATTTCTCCAACTGCTGGAATCTATCTGGGATCTCAAAATTTTTATGAGGAATACTATATAAATAGCCGAATAAGAGATCGAAAAAACAATAATCAAGGAAATACAACTCAAACAATTACAGAAGTTGTAATTGAAGAAAGTGAAAGCTTTAATTTAATGGCAATTGAAGTTAGTTTACCAATGTGGTATTCTAAAAATTCAATAACCGTTGCATTCTTACCAGCTTTAGTTTTTCCACAACATGAAGCTACAATTTTAGGTGATGAAACTGTAGTTGAAGAAGAATTAGAAAATGTTTTCTATTGGATGGTTGGAATATCCTATAGGTTTAAATAATATTCTTTTTAAATTTTATAGAAAAGTTCATGTAACCGTATGAGCTTTTTTTTAGTTGAACTACACTTAAAGCTATATTAAATGAATAGAATTTATAGTACATTTGCATTTATATGCAGAAGAAAATTAACATAAAAAATAAAAAAGCACGTTTTGAATACGAGATTTTAGACACCTACATTGCAGGTATTCAATTAACGGGTACAGAAATTAAATCTATTCGTGAAAGTAAAGCTCGCATCACAGAAAGCTTTTGTGAATTTAACGAACAGGGAGAATTATTTGCAATAAATATGTTTATTGAAGAGTATTTATACGGACACGCGTATAACCACAAACCAAAAAGTGAGCGTAAATTATTATTAAACAAACAAGAACTTAAAAAACTGCAAAAAGAAGTTCAAAATGTGGGTTTAACAATAGTTCCATTACGTCTATTTTTAACCGAAAAAGGCTGGGCTAAACTTGAAATTGCATTGTGTAAAGGAAAGAAAAATTACGACAAACGCGAGGTAATGAAAGACCGCGATAATAAGCGAGATTTAGATAGAGTAAAAAAGGATTTTAACTAAAAAATGAATAGTGTAGTATTTTTAAAATTAATTCGCTGGAAAAATTTACTGCTAATTATTTATGTCTACTTATTAATTAAATTTTTGCTTTTTCCTTCATTTTCTATTGAAACTGCACTTTCCTTATTTCAATTCTTTATTTTATTACTTTCAATTGTATTAATTACAGCAGCCGGATATATTATAAATGATATTGAAGATGTTATTTCAGACAAAATTAACAAACCTAAAAAATTAATTGTTTCTAAAGTTATTAGTATAGAAAAAGCGCTCCAATGGTATAAAATAACAAATACATTAGGAATTGCTTTGGGAATCCTTTTTTGTTTAAATATTGGTAATCCAACCTTTTCATTTATTTTTATTGGAACCCCACTACTACTCTATTTTTATGCCAAAAAATTAAAATCAAAACCATTTATTGGAAATTTTATTGTGGCTTTTCTAATTGGTTTCAGTATTTTTATTTTAGCTATTTTCGAATTTGGTTTTTTAATAAAAAATGAGCCTAAGCATCTAGCGTTCAATATAATTATAGCACTCAGTATTTTTGCATTTTTTACAAATCTAACACGAGAAATAATTAAAGATATTGAAGATATAAATGGAGATTATGCACTTAAAATGAAAACTTTACCAATTGTATTAGGAGTCACTAGAGCAAAAAACATAGCACTTATTACTTGCATATTTCCAATTGGTTTGTTGCTAATTATATTCCTTAATTATAGCGAACTTTATAAATATACAATGCTCTATTTATTAATTACTGTTTTTCTTCCTTTGTTATATACAGCCATAAAACTTTTTTCAACAAAGAAGAAAAAAAACTTCAAAAAAATAAGTACTATCTTAAAAATTACGATGTTTTTAGGAATAAGTTCTTTAATAATCTTTTCTAAATTTCATTAAAATGCTTCAGAATAAATTAAAAAATAAAAATATAATTCTCGCTTCTGGCTCTCCAAGGCGACACGAATTATTAAAGGAATTAGGCGTAAATTTCTCCATAAAAGTTAAAGAGATTGAAGAAACGTATAATACTGAATTAAAAGGAGCAGAAATAACTAATTATTTATGCAAAGAAAAAGCAGCTGCTTTTACAAATGAAGTTTTTGAAAATGATATAATAATAACCGCCGATACCATTGTGTGGCACAATAATAAAGCTTTAGAAAAACCAAAAAATGCAGCAGAAGCAATTCAAATGTTGCAAGAGTTATCCGGTAAAAAGCATAAGGTATTTTCTTCTATTTGCATTAAAACAAAAAATAGCGAACACATAATTTCTGATGTAACTTCTGTTTCTTTTAAAGAATTATCTCTTAAAGAAATTGAATTTTATGTTGAAAATTACCAACCTTTTGACAAAGCTGGAGCTTATGGAATTCAAGAATGGATAGGCTTAATAGGCGTTACGCAGATAGAAGGAAGCTATTTTAATGTAATGGGTTTACCTGTTCATAAATTATACGAAGAATTAATAAAATTATAAGTTGATACCATAAATAATCATTATTTTTGAACGATTTTTAATAAATATATTATAATGAAAAAATACACATTTACCGAAAAAAAAGATACACGATCAGGTTTTGGCGCTGGATTGGCTGAGTTAGGAGATAAAAACGAAAATGTTGTTGCCCTTTGTGCCGATTTAATAGGTTCGCTAAAAATGGACAAGTTTATTGAAAATCATCCTGAAAGATTCTTTCAAGTTGGAATTGCAGAGGCAAATATGATTGGTATTGCTGCTGGTTTAACAATTGGTGGTAAAATTCCTTTTACGGGAACTTTTGCAAACTTTTCAACAGGTAGAGTGTACGATCAAATTCGTCAATCTGTTGCTTATTCAGGTAAAAACGTAAAAATATGTGCATCGCACGCTGGTTTAACGTTGGGAGAAGATGGTGCAACGCATCAAATTTTAGAAGACATTGGTTTAATGAAAATGTTACCTGGAATGACCGTAATTAACACCTGCGATTATAATCAAACTAAAGCAGCTACTATTGCAATTGCAGATTTTGATGGTCCAGTTTATTTACGTTTTGGTCGTCCTGTAGTTCCTGTTTTTATGCCCGAAAATGAAGAGTTTGTTGTTGGAAAAGCAATACAACTTACAGAAGGAACAGATGTTACAATTGTGGCAACCGGACATTTAGTTTGGGAAGCACTACAAGCTTCTGAACAATTAGAAGCAAAAGGAATAAGCGCAGAAGTAATTAATATTCATACAATTAAGCCTTTAGATGATGCCGCAATTTTAAAATCCGTTGCAAAAACTGGTTGTATTGTAACTGCAGAAGAACATAATATTATTGGTGGTTTAGGAGAAAGTGTTTCAAGATTATTGGTTCAAAATAGTTTAGTTCCTCAAGAATTTGTTGCTGTTAACGATAGTTTTGGTGAATCTGGAACTCCCGCACAATTAATGGAAAAATATAAATTAAATGATATAGCTATTGTTGCGGCTGTGGAAAAAGTAATTAAAAGGAAATAATAGTATTATATTTTCGTTTTAAAAGATATATTAACCCAAAAATTTATTTTTATGAAAAAAAGAACAGTAGTATTTTCGATTGTATTTTTAGCTTCTATAATGCTAATGAATGCCCAAAACGATTTTGGTTTTAAGGCTGGTTTAAATTATAATACAAACGGAGATTTGAAAGAATTTACCAACGAAGTAACTGGCATATATAAAAATGAAGGAAAAGGGAAATCTGGATTTAATATAGGCTTTTATGGAATGTTAGATTTAGGTGCTTTTTATGTTCGACCTGAATTAGTGTATACAAAAACAACCAGTGAATATGAATTAAACACTGGAAATACAGAGGATTATAAAATATCTAAAATTGATGTTCCTGTGTTAGTTGGTTTTAAGCTTATTGGTCCTTTAAACGTTTTTGCAGGTCCAGCTTTTCAATATTATTTAGACAACGATTTAAAAGGAATAAAAATTAGCGATGTTGAAAACGAATTTTCTGTTGGCGTAAATATTGGTGCTTCCGTAGAATTTGGTAGATTTGGTATTGATGCTAGATACGAAAGAGGTTTAAGTGAAAATGAAGCAAATTGGACAAATGCCGGTGAAACATTTACATTAGACTCTAGGCCAGAACAATTAATTTTTAGTTTGTCTTATAGTTTATCTAAAAACGATAAATAAAACACCTAAATAGTTTAAAAAATATAAAACTTCGAGCATAAATTGCTCGAAGTTTTTTTTTATGCACATTTTTAAATTACTGTTTTTATTCAACCTACTTTTT
>NZ_JBFLKT010000326.1:0-3864 GCF_040883305.1 Lutibacter sp. | reverse complement strand
AATTCACCTAATTTTTCTGCTAAATTAGATTATTATGGAATTATGGGACTTAGAGTAGGGTTGTCTGGTTATTTTGGAAAAACACAAACCGATGACAGTGGTATTGAAACTTCAACTGTTGGAGTTTCTATGCTAGGTATAGATGCACGTTACAAATACAATAATTTAGAACTAAGAGGTCAATATATAACGACTAATTTATCTGACACAGATGAATATAATACTTTGACAGGTAAAGATTTAGGTTCTAAAATGAATGGTTTATACGCAGAAATTGCTTATAATTTTGATTTACAAGGTGTTGAAAAACTGACTCCTTTTTTAAGATACGAAAAACACAACACGCACGCTGATACCGCAGGAAGTTTAACAGCCAATAAAGCATATGACAGAGATGAATTAATTTTTGGTTTAAATTATAAAGTAGCTGAAGGGGCAGCTTTTAAAATGGACTACCAATTAATGAATAATGCAGTTTCAGGAAGTGAAACTTTGAAACAATTTAATGCAGGTGTTGCTATCTGGTTTTAAATTATTAATATAGTAGCATAATTTTATGTCAAATTGAGCTTTTTTAGTTAGTAAATTAGCTCAGTTTGATATTTGAGTTTTTATCAAAAAAAAGTAGTTTCAAAATTTAAAAATATGAAGCAAACAATATTTATAACATTTTTAGTCTTTTTTATATCAAGTTTTACCGTTTCTAAACGTGTTGATGCAATGATAATTAAAGAAATTAAATCCGTTTTTGAAATTGAAGCTTTTACTAAAGAATTAATTAAGATTCCTTCTGAAATAAATGCTACATTGCCAATACAAATTTCGGCTACAAATTTTTTCAAGATTAATTCTAATAATAAAAATTTAGGATATTATTATTTGGGACAAGCCTATGGTAAAGCAGATTATTTCGATTTTATTGTTATTTTTGACGCTGATTTAATTGTTTCCAAAGTGAAAATATTGGTTTACCGGGAAGATCACGGTGGAGAAGTAGGTAGCAAACGTTGGTTAAAACAATTTACTGGAACAAAAACGGCAACACAATTAAGATACCAGCAAGATATTGCCGCCATTTCTGGAGCAACAATTTCAGCTAAATCAATGACAAATGAAGTAAATAAATTGCTAAAAACAATTTATATTTTAAATACAAAACAACTTTTATAATGCAGGTTCACGGTTTAATTCATCAGTTTCCAAAAGAGATAAAATTAGTAATAATTGTTTTTATTGTAGTTTTAAGTATTGGTTTTTATGGTGGTTTAAGCTTTGTAAATAATACAACTTCAATGAGTTCGACTGGGGTTGAAACACATTATTTAGGTAATGAAGCAGATGAAGATGCCGAAATTATGAAATTCAAAAAGAGTGAACGTGAAATCCTTACAATCGTTCATAATCACATACTGTCGTTATCGGTAATTTTCTTTTTACTTGCGTTAATTTTAGCAACAACTTCTATCAACAAAAAGTTGAAATATTTTTTAATGCTAGAACCATTTTTGTCAATACTTTTAACCTTTGGAGGTATTTATTTACTTTGGAACGGAGTTGTTTGGTTTAAATATATCGTAATATTTTCAGGATCTTTAATGACAGTCACCTTTGTAATATCAACATTATCAATACTTTATCAATTATTGTTTTCAAAAAAATAATATATTCATATATTTAAATTAAAAAGTGTAAATTTGCTCGCAATTAATTTCTAAGTTGATTGCATTATGATTTCACATCCAAATAAATTCGTAGGAGAAGGTTTAACTTACGACGACGTATTACTTATTCCTGCTTTTTCAGAAATACTTCCAAGAGAAGTAAATATTCAAGCAAAATTTTCAAAAAATATAACTTTAAACGTTCCAATTGTATCCGCTGCAATGGATACTGTTACTGAATGTGATATGGCTATTGCTATGGCACGTGAAGGCGGAATAGGTGTTTTACATAAAAATATGTCTATTGAAAAACAAGCGGGCGAGGTAAAAAAAGTAAAGCGTTCTGAATCGGGTATGATTATAGACCCGATTACAATTACTAAAGAAAAAACTGTTTTTGATGCCAAAAGTTTAATGCGTGAATATGGTATTGGAGGTATTCCGGTAATTAATAATCAAGGAATACTTATTGGAATTGTAACAAATAGAGATTTACGTTTTGAAGGTGATAATACTCGTAAAATAGAGGAAATTATGACTTCTAAAAATTTAGTTACTGTTGCTGTTGGCACCTCACTAAAACAAGCTGAGGTTATTTTACAAGACAATAAAATTGAAAAATTACCTGTTGTTGATGATGATTATAAATTGGTTGGGTTAATTACTTTTAGAGATATTATTAAAGTAAGTGAAAACCCAAATGCAAATAAAGACACTTACGGACGTTTAAGAGTTGCCGCTGCCATTGGAGTAACTGGAGATGCTGTTGAGAGAGCAGGTGCCTTAATTACTGCAGGCGTTGATGCTTTAATTATTGATACAGCTCACGGACATACAAAAGGCGTGGTTGCTGTTTTAAAAGAAATAAAAAGTATGTACCCAACTATAGAAGTTATTGTTGGTAATATAGCAACGGGCGCAGCTGCCAAGTATTTGGTAGAAGCTGGAGCTGATGCTGTAAAAGTTGGTATTGGACCAGGTTCAATTTGTACAACACGTGTGGTTGCTGGTGTTGGTTTTCCTCAACTTTCTGCAATTTTAGAAGTTTCGGAAGCGATTAAAGGAACTGGAGTTCCTGTAATTGCAGATGGTGGTATTCGTTATACTGGCGATATTCCAAAAGCGATTGCTGCTGGTGCAGATTGTGTAATGTTAGGCTCTTTATTAGCGGGAACAAAAGAATCTCCTGGTGAAACAATTATTTTTGAAGGAAGAAAATTTAAATCATACAGAGGAATGGGTTCAGTAGAAGCTATGAAACAAGGCTCGAAAGATCGTTATTTCCAAGATGTTGAGGATGATATTAAAAAACTAGTTCCTGAAGGAATTGTTGGTAGAGTTCCTTATAAAGGTGAGTTACAAGAAACAATGCATCAATTTATTGGTGGTTTAAGAGCTGGAATGGGTTATTGTGGTGCAAAAGATATCAATACTCAAAAATTAGCACAGTTTGTAAAAATTACTGCTGCTGGTATGCGTGAAAGTCATCCCCATAATGTTACTATTACCAAAGAATCACCTAATTATTCTAGATAGTTTTTTAAAAGTTTAGTATTTATTATAAACAAAAAAGATTCCTCAATTTTGAGGAATCTTTTTTGTTGAAGTTATTCTTTTATAACTCTAATTCCAACATACTTGCTTTCTATCATATTAGTATTATTTGCATCGTAAAAATCGTAAGCACTATAACCGTAAATTCCAGTTTCGAAATATTCTGCAACGTTTCCACCTAAATCATAAACTTCGGCTTCACCAACTTTTACGTGTTTATTTTTACCAACTTTTTTAAGTAAATGCGATTTTAATTCTGTTACTTTTTTATTTAGTTCTTCAACTTCATCAATAGTAATACCAAAACCAGCCCAATAATTAAGTGTGTTTTCTTTTGCCGCAGCTTTATGTGCAGCTTTCTGAAGGTTTTTTGCTTCTTTTGAGTTTGGTAATCTGTATTTGTCACCAGTTATGTTGCTTAACCATTGTATATATTTTAAAGCTTCATCTTTAGAAGTAACAACAGGATAATTGTCTAAGCCTGCATCAAAATTAAATGATGGTTTATATGCTTTAAATTGAGCATTGGTAACTTCAAAACGACTTATTTCAATAGAATCTTTTTTAACAAGAACTGTTTCAGGAATTAAATTGGTAGTATGAAGTTCACCAAAATTACCATTTTCAGTTACTTTAACTTTGTCAATTT
>NZ_JBFLKT010000325.1:0-10444 GCF_040883305.1 Lutibacter sp. | reverse complement strand
TCTTTTTAGTGGAACTTCTAAAAAATGCTTAATTCCATAGATTAAAGTTGTGCCAGAACTTAGAACATCATCTACTAAAACCAACGATTTATTTTTATATTCATCTGTTTTTATACTAGTTGTAATTTCTTTTCTAGGATTTTTTTTATCTATTTTTACCTCACATAAAACAACATTAAGATCAGAAATACCATTTAAAATAGTTGCAATATTTTGAGCAAACACATAGCCATTACCATTAATACCAGCAATTATAATTTCTTTTTCATTACAATTGGTTTCGTAAATTTGATAGGCAATACGACGTGTTTTATTTTTAATTTGCTCGTTTGTTAAAATAATTGAACTTTCCATTATCGTTATTTTTTTTCAAAGATAAAAAAGAATTCTCTTCCTTGTCTTTGTTTTATAGAATTATAACATTTTTCCAAAACCTTAATTTCAAATTTCGCATAAAATAGTTGAATGTATTCAATTAAACTTCCTCCAAATGGAGGTCCTTCTTCTGTTAATTCAAAATCAAAAAGCAACCCAACTAATTTTCCGTCCTTATTTAATAAGTTATACATTTTGTCTACATACATTTCACGTAAGGAAGGTGATAAGGCGCAAAAAAAGGTTTGTTCAATAATTAAATCGTACGTAGTTGTATGATCAAAAAAGTTTTGATTGATTAAATTTTCTGTTGGAAACTGAGGAATTCTTTTTTCAATATTTTTTAATGGTTGTTGTGCAATATCTAAAACACTTACATTTTTAAAACCCTTATTCAATAAATATTCTGCTTCAAAACTATTTCCACCACCTGGAATAAGAATTTTTAAATCTTTGTTTTTAAGTTGATTTATGTATTCTTTAATGGGAGTAGAGACATAACCAATATCCCAGCCAGTTTTATTATTTGCATATTTATGCTCCCAATATTCTTTGTCAAAATCTGTTTTATTCTTCTTGTAAGTCATCTATGTCTCGTCTATCTTTTTTTGTTGGCCTTCCAGTTCCTTTTTTGCGATAATAGTCTTTAGCATATTTTAAAAGTTCAAACTTCTCAAATTCTTCTTTAGGTGTAATATCTTTTCTAAACAAATCTACCAATTTTGCACCAACTCTATTTGGAGGAATATCCAAAACTTCAATTTTATAATTTATTTGATCTTTTCTAACGGAAATTTGCTCACCATTAAATATTAATTTAGAAGCTTTTACACTAGCATTATTTATTTTTATATGTCCTTTTTTACAGGCTTCAGTAGCTATACTTCTGGTTTTGTACAACCGAATACACCATAAATATTTATCAATTCGCATTTAAATACTATAATAAAGTTAAATTTTAGTTATTCTCTTTGAAACATTTGAAACAAAGGTATGAAAATAGTATCTTGCGCACCTTAAAATAAAAGTAAATGAAAATTAAAAATTTATTAGTATTATTTATAATTGGTTTGGCTATTTTTTCTTGTAAAAACGATGATGATAATTCAGATGATTACGACGCTGCTGGACAATCACTTATAGACGATAGTATATTGATTGACTATTTAAAAACCCATTATTTGAATGAAGTAGATGGGGGAATTTGGACTATTACTAATGGTGAAACTCCATTAATGGGCCAAGTTAACACTCAAAATATTATTTATAATGATGTAGCATACAAATTATACTATTTAAGACAAAATGAGGGTTCATCAATTGCACCTTCAGGAGTAGATTCTATCTATGCAACTTATACAGGAATGTTGTTAGATAGTACTGTTTTTGATACAAAGACAACTTTTTCGTGGAATATAGGAACAAGTCCGGCTATTTTGAGTGGACTAATTCCAGGTTGGCAATATGGTTTTACAAATTTTAAAGGTGGAACTGTAATTCAAAATGAGGATGAATCTTTTGATTTTGAAGATTATGGCAAAGGAATTTTATTTATACCTTCAGGTTTAGCTTATCGTAATGCTAGTCAAAGTTTAATTGAGAAAAACTCTCCTTTAATTTTTGAAATAGCTTTAAAAAATGTAAATTTAATTGATCACGATTTAGATGGTGTGGATTCAAAATTTGAAGACTTAAATGGTGATAATAATTTTACCAATGATGATACAGACGAAGATGGTATTTATAATTATTTAGATGATGATGATGATGGTGATGGGGTGCTAACTGTTGATGAAGACGCTAATGGCGATGGAGATCCAACAAATGACGATACTAATGGCAATGGAATTCCAGATTATTTAGATAAGGCTACGAAGTAGTAGTATATTTATGTTTAACTTTTTAACTGTTGAATTATATAGTATTTTGATTATTTAGATACGAACTTATAAAGTTGGAAAAATTTTAAAAAAACTCAGGATTTAGTTAAATTCTGAGTTTTTTATTGTTCTTCATATTTAGTTTGAACCTTTTTGATCTCTAGGCCTTTCCAAAGGGAGGGCAACTAAACTTAAGCTTTTCAACTTTTCAACCATTAAACCTTTCAAATAATATTAATCCTCATCTTCTAAAGCTCTTTCTAACAAGGTATCATTAAAATTTTTAGCTCCTTTAGCTCCGAGCTTTTTAATACTTTCAACTTTTTTAATAAGATTTCCTTTTCCTGTTAGTTTTTTCATTGAAGAATTATAACTGCCTTGTACGGTTTTCAGCTGATTTCCAACTTTAACTAAATCTTCAGTTAAATTAACAAATTGGTCGTATAAACGTCCTGCTTGTAGTGCAATTTCAATGGCATTTCGTTGCTGCTTTTCGTTATTCCACATACTGTCAATGGTGCGTAAAGTTGCTAAAAGGGTAGTAGGTGTAACAATCACAATATTTTTTTCAAAAGCTTTGTTATAGAGTTGGTTGTCATTATTTAAAGCAACTGCAAAAGCGGGTTCAATTGGTATAAAAAGTAATACAAAATCTGGAGATTCTATTTGATAAATATCTTGATAATTTTTTTGGCTTAATTGTTCAATATGACGTTTTAAAGAGTTAACGTGGGCTGTAATTGCTTGTTCTTTTTCTAGTTCATTATCTGTATTAATATAGTTTTCATAAGCCGTTAATGATACTTTAGAGTCGATAATCATTTTTTTAGTATTTGGTAAATGAATAACCACATCTGGTAAAATTCGTTTTCCATCTGCATTAGTAAAACTTTGTTGTACAAAATACTCTCTACCTTTTTCTAGACCAGATTTCTCTAAAACACGTTCTAGAACTAGTTCTCCCCAATTTCCTTGGGTTTTACTATCGCCTTTTAAAGCTTTTGTTAAGTTTAAGGTTTCCTTACTCATTTGTAAATTTAGTTCTTTCAGACCAACTATTTGCTGACGTAAAGCTGCGTGGTAATCGATACTTTCTTTATGTGTATTTTCGACTTTCTTTTCAAAATCTTGAATTTTTTCCTGTAAGGGATTTAAAATATTTTTGATATTTTCTTTGTTCTGCTCCGTAAACTTCGACGATTTTTCTTCTAATATTTTTGAAGCCAATAATTCAAAATCTTTTGAAAACTTTTCTTGTAATTTTTCTATTTCTTGTTTGTTTTCTAATAATTTTTCTTCTAAATATTTTAATTCAGAAACCTTTTGAGTGTAACGTAAGTCAATTTCGTGTTTCTCGTTAGATAATATCGTTTTATCGTTATTTAATTGATTAAAGTAGTATTAAGTTCTTTTTCTTCAAGTAAAAGTTTGTGTTTTATTTCTAATTCAGAAGTAATTTTTTGTGATTTGTTTTTACTAATTAGGTAGCTAATTGTATAGCCAATTATAAAAAAAACAACAGCAATTAAACTATAGATTAAAAAAGGATTCATAGTAATAAAAATTAGTTTATAAAAGTAAGATTTTTATATTTGCGATTGGAACTCATTAATTAGAAAAAAAAGTTGAGTTATTAACATCAGATGAAAACAATTGCAAAATTTATATTACACACATTATTTGGTTGGAAAATTATTGGGAATTTCCCAAAAGATTTAAAAAAATACGTAATTATTGCTGCTCCTCATACGCATTGGCTCGATTTTCCTTTAGGAATTTGTATAAAATATGCTACAGGAACACCGATAAATTATATTGGTAAAGCATCATTATTTAAACCACCCTTTGGGTTTATTTTTAGATGGCTTGGCGGTGCTCCTGTAAACAGAAATGAAAGTTCGAACAAAGTACAAGCAATTGTGGATGTTTTTAATAGTAGAGAAAAATTTATTTTGTCTTTATCCCCAGAAGGGACCCGAAAAAAAATTGCCCCTTGGAAAACAGGATTCTATTATATTGCAAAAGGGGCAAATGTTCCTATTGTAATGGGAACATTAGATTTTGGAAACAAGCAAGTTAAAATTTCTGAACCTTATTATTTAACAGGTGATATTGATAAAGATTTTGAATATTTTTATGCTTATTTTAGAGGTGTAAAAGGAAAAATACCTGAGAATTTTAATTTGTAAGTTATAAACTAAGTATAAAACCATTGTTGGTAAAAACACTTCGACTCCGCTCAGTGACCAGACTAACTTCTGGGTTATTGAGCAGAGTCGAAATTTAGGTTTTTATAATGATTGACAATCGGTAAGGTGAGATTCTGAATCAAGTTCAGAATGACGACATTCAAATTTCTCAAACAGTTTGTCTTTTAAATATTATATCAAAAAATAATTTTATCCCTTATAAAAAGGCAATCTTACAATTGTTGCAGGAATTGCTTTTTTTCGCACTTGAATAAAAATTTCTGTGTCTCTTTTGGCGTACTCCTTAGCAACATACCCCATTCCAATTCCTTTTTTAAGTGAAGGACTCATTGTACCAGAAGTTACTTCTCCAATTACAGTTCCATCTTCAGTAACAATCTTGTAACCTTGACGAGGAATTCCTTTGTCAGAAATTTCAAAGGCTATTAATTTTTTTGTTACTCCTTCTTCTTTTTGTTTTTTTAAGGCTTCAGAATTCACAAAATCTTTAGTAAATTTTGTAATCCATCCTAAACCAGCTTCAATAGGCGAAGTAGTATCCGTAATATCATTTCCATACAAACAGAATCCCATTTCTAATCGTAATGTGTCACGCGCAGCCAGTCCAATAGGTTTTATTCCAAAATCAGCACCAGCTTTAAAAACTGCATTCCATACGGCTTCAGCATCTTTATTTTTTATATAAATTTCAAATCCACCAGAACCTGTGTATCCAGTTGCAGAAACAATTACATCCTTACAACCAGCAAATTCGCCAATTTCAAAAGTATAATATACCAAAGTTGAAAGATCAATATTTGTTAACGATTGTAAGGCTTCAGAAGCTTTAGGACCTTGCACAGCCAATAAGGAATAATCATCAGAAGCATCTATCATTTCAACACCCAAATCGTTATGCTTAGAAATCCAATTCAAATCTTTTTCAATATTAGATGCATTCACCACAAGCATATATTCTATATCTGAAATTCTGTACACTAATAAATCGTCCACAATTCCACCATCATTATTTGGTAAACAACTGTATTGAATTTTACCATCAATGAGCTTGGATGCGTCGTTAGAAGTAACTTTTTGAATTAAAGCCAACGCATTTTCTCCTTTTAGAAAAAACTCTCCCATATGAGAAACATCAAAAACACCTACACCATTTCTAACAGTTTCGTGTTCAATGTTAATTCCTTCATATTGCACAGGCATATTATAGCCTGCAAATGGCACCATTTTAGCACCTAATTGTTCGTGTATGTGAGATAAAGCAGTATTTTTCATTTTTATTGTTTTTGAAGTTGCTAAAGTACTAATTATTGAATAATTGTATTGGTATTAATTTACCATTTTATCAACTTATTTGGAAAAAAAAATAAAATAATATTTTTATTTTTTGTGTTACTTTAGTTGTAAAATTATTAGAAAAAATTATTTAAATTAATAAATATTATGAAGTTCTTAAACTTTAGTTTAATTAATGTCTAGAATTATCTGAAAAATAATAAGAATATAATAATTCTAATTAAGAATCATTCTAAATTCTATTATAACTTCAATATGTAAATTTATCCTTATATTTATACTAGAATAATTTTTTATAAAATTGAATTATGAATACTAATGGATTAAAATATACAGTTAATTTAAGTTTTGAAGAAATAAAATTACCTCCTTTTGAAGAAATGTTAATTTTAGGTAAAAATTCTCCTCATGGAAAACAAGGTGTATCAAAATCTTTTGAATTGCTAATCCCAAATGGTTTTGCAATTATTGATACAGATCATAAGAATGTAGATTGCGTATTTGTTAATAAGAGAATTTTATCAAAAATACCAGAAGAAAAAATATTAAGAATACTACAAACTAATGTATTTCCTTATGTTTCTGAGCAGGAAATTTTAAAAGTTGATTTTAAAGTTAAAGTTTCATTTAAAATTGTTGAGGAGGATTAATCATTTAATTAATCATGAAAATTGAGCATTTAATACGAAGAGATTTTTCAATAGTAAATCCTTTTTATGGTGTAAATACAATTAAAAAGGAATTGTTAGAAAGGCGAGCATTGGTTGTTCAAGATGAAAATCAATTTTACGGTGTTCTAACAACGAATGATTTAGTTAAAAACTCAAAAGTTTTAGTAATAGATTGTTTATCAATTAAAAATTTAGTTGATTTTAAAAAATCTGTACAAGAAGTTCTATTAGAAATGAAAGTTTCTAATACAGATGTATTGCCTGTTGGAAAAGAAGGTAATTTTATTGGGTTAGTCTTTAAAAATGAACTTTATAATTATGTGTCAGAATATAATTTAGAGTTGGAGACAATTATTAAAGAACAAACAGAAGAACTAAAAAAAACATTAGAAACTAAAGATTTGATGTTCTCTATAATTGCTCATGATTTAAGAAGTCCATTTAATATTATTTTAGGATATTCAGATATTTTAAAAAATAACTTGCGTAACTATAAAATTGAGAAATCTGAAAGGTTAATTAATCAAATGAATGCCCGAACTCAAATGACATTAAATTTACTTGACAACTTGTTAAATTGGTCGAAAAATCAATCTGGAAAGTTAATAGTTAACCCTTCTTTTTTTAATATTGGAACTGTTTCTGACCAAATAATAGCCGAGCTCAAAGAAACCGCTCAAATGAAAAAGATTACTTTAAGAAGTTTTTATCCAGAGGGTTTAGATGTAAGTGCAGATAAAAATATGGTGAAAGTAATTTTAAGAAATCTTATTTCAAATGCAATTAAATTTACTAAAAATAATGGATTGGTAGAAGTATATTCAATGGCTATTGATGAATATATTGAGGTTACAGTTTCAGATACTGGAATAGGAGTAGATGATAAAAATAAAACTTTAATATTTACTATTGACGAAAATAAAACTAAGTTAGGAACTGCAGATGAAAAAGGGAGTGGTTTAGGTCTTGTTATTTGCAAAGATTTTGTTGAGAGTCATCATGGTAAAATATGGGTTGAAGATAATAAAGATGAAGGCAGTTTATTTAAATTTACACTACCAACTCAATTTGTGAAAGGTAGTACTATTAAAAAAATAAATATGCCATATATTAAAATTAGAGAATAATTATTTTGAGCATAGTTATTGCTTTTATGTTATCTACAATAAAAATTTCTAACTTATTTTATTAAGGTTTTAAACAATAACTTAGTTTTATTGAGTTATAAATAAGCTTAAAAGCTAATTTTTTATTCTGAAATAATATTTTTAAAAATTAGATCTTACTATGTTTGTCAGTATTTCAATCAATTGGAACTCTTTTTTAGGATTTTGCTATATTTGAGTTTTAATACCCTAATAATTATTTAAATATGAAATTTAGCAATACATCTGTCTTATTAATTTTCTTTGTATTTTCAACAAGTTTTTCACAAAATAAAAATCTTCCTCAAGACTATTTAACAAAAGACTTTCACAAGAATAGAAGGGAAGCTTTGCGTTCTAAAATGCCAAGTAATAGTGTTGCTGTTTTTTTTGCAAATGCTATTAGAAATAGAGCGAATGATGTGGATTACTTGTACCACCAAGATCCAAATTTTTATTATTTAACCGGCTATAAAGAGCCACATGCCATGGTATTAATTTTTAAAGAAAAACAGACCATTCAAGGTAAAACATTTAATGAAGTTTTATTTGTACAAGAACGCAACGAAACCGCCGAAATGTGGACAGGAAAGCGATTAGGGGTGCTTGGAGCGCAAGATGAATTAGGTTTTAGAGTTGCCTATAATGGTAGGGAATTTGAGAGTTTTGCTATTGATTTTTCCAAATTTGAAAAAATTTTATTCAAGAGTTTTGAAAACGATGTAAGAGATTCCAAAGACGGTGCTGATTTGTACGATTTAATAAAAACCTTTAAACAAAAAGTGTCTTTTGATTTAATTCAGTTAAATAATCCGGCTGATGATAATCTTCATAACGAAACTAAAAAAAGAATAGATACTCAATTTTTAAAAGGAGTAATGGCTTCTTTGCGTGAAATTAAAACCAAAGAAGAATTGGTGTTGTTAAAAAAAGCTATTGAAATTTCAGCAATCGGACAATTAGAAATAATGAAGGCAATGTACCCAACTATGTCTGAAACAGAAGCACAAGGTGTGCACGAATTTGTATATAAAAAATACGGAGCGGAATATGAAGGTTACCCTTCAATTGTGGGGGCTGGTAACAATGGTTGTATTTTGCATTATGTAGATAATAATAAAACATTGATTGGTGATAACAATCTGATTTTAATGGACTTAGGTGCTGAATATCACGGATATACTGCTGACGTAACAAGAACAATTCCTGCAAGTGGTAAATTTTCTCCTGAACAAAAACTGATTTACGACTTAGTTTTTAAAGCTCAGGAAGCTGGAATTGCAGCGTATACTGTTGGAACTAAAATGAATAAACCGAATGCAATAGCAAAAAAAATAATAAATAAAGGTTTGGCAGATTTGGGAATTATTGCATCTGAAAAAACGAGACATCCGTATTTTCCGCATGGAACTTCGCATCATATTGGTTTAGATGTGCATGATCCAGGAAATTATAATAGGTTTGAAGAAAATATGGTGGTTACAATGGAGCCAGGAATTTATATTCCGAATGGTAGTGATTGCGATGAAAAATGGTGGGGAATTGGTGTTAGAATTGAAGATGATATTTTAATTACTAGAAATGGTCCTGTAAATTTATCATCAAAGGCACCAAGAACTTCTTCAGCAATTGAAGCAACAATGAAACTACCAAGTGTTTTAGATAGTTTTATACTTCCAAAATTAGATTGATTTTAAAATAAAGAAAACCTTAAATATTCAAATAATAAATTAATATCTTTAATAACAAATTATAGGGTTTTATAAACGAGCAATGTTAGAAAGTTTATTTCTCAACGAAATTAATAATTGGCGAACCTACTTGTCCGGAAGGCAGGCAGTTTATGACGGTTAAAATAATATAAAATACATATGAAAATTCAAATACATAAATGGAGCATTGTAAAACAACTAGCACTTTTTTTAGGCATTTGTTTGATGATTTTTTCTTGCGAAACAGAAAAAGAATTTAGTTCTGTTAAACCTATTAATTGGGAAAAAAGAACTGTTCAATTCAATAAAAACGACACACTTATTTCTGGACAAACTTATTTGTCCGTTTACTCTCAAATATACAGTAGCACAGAACATAGAACGCATAATTTAACGGTTACAGTTAGTATGAAAAACATAAATCTAAACGATTCTGTTTTTATTGAAAAAGCTACTTATTTTAATACTAAAGGAGATTTAATTAGAACTTATTTTAGCAAACCTATTTATTTAGCACCCTTAGAAACAGTTGAAATTGTTATTGATGAAGTTGATAAACAAGGAGGAACTGGTGCAAATTTTGTTTTTGATTGGAAAAAGAAATCAATTGTAAATGACCCTCATTTTGAAAGTGTTATGATTTCTACTTCCGGACAACAAGGAATTTCTTTTACTTCACAGGGAATTAAAATTGAATAGTTAGTTTGAAAGTGATTTAATTGATATTTTCAGCTATTATACCTGCTTAGCAATTTATCAGCTACGATATTACGACACCCTGAACTTGATTATTCATTCATTTTTTAGTTCATAATATGGAATTCGTAAATTTTCGATTTTAGGATCTCTTAATGATTGGTTATCTGTATTGTGAGATGCTGAATCAAGTTCAACATGACGCTTAATCAATATAATTTTTTAAATCCACTAAAACTTTTCAAAAACACCCAATCCAAATAAAGCAAAATCGTATTTAACTGGATCGTTTTTATCCATTTTTCGAAGTGAAGCATCCAATTCAGTTAACGCTTTTGCATCGTTTTGTTTTCTTGTTAACAATACTAATTTACGAGCAACATTTCCAGAATGCACATCTAACGGACATGATAATATACTTGGAGAAATAGTATTCCAAATTCCGAAATCTACACCAGCTTT
>NZ_JBFLKT010000324.1:0-3899 GCF_040883305.1 Lutibacter sp. | reverse complement strand
ATATGGTTAAAATAACTTTACCTGATGGTACAATTAAAGATTTTAAGAAAGGGAGCACTCCAATGGATGTTGCAAAAAGCATTAGCGAAGGGTTTGCCCGAAATGTTATTTCAGCTCAATTCAACAATATTACTGTTGAAACCGATACACCCCTTACGGTAAACGGATCTTTGATTCTTTATACATTTAATGACACGGATGGTAAAAAAGCATTCTGGCATTCATCCGCACATGTTATGGCTCAGGCTATTCAACATTTATACCCTAATGTTAAATTAACTATTGGTCCTGCTATTGAAAATGGGTTTTATTATGATATTGATTTTGGAGAAAATGTAGTTTCTGAAAAAGATTTCCCTACAATTGAAAAGAAATTTTTAGAACTAGCAAGAGGAAAGCACGAATTTAAAATGCGTGAAGTTAGTAAGGCAGACGCTTTGGCTAAATATAAAGAAGAAGGAAATCAATATAAAGTTGAGTTAATTGAAAACTTAACAGATGGAGATATTACATTTTGTGATCATTCAGATTTTACAGATTTATGTCGTGGTGGACATATTCCTAATACAGGAATAATTAAAGCTGTTAAGGTTATGAGTGCGGCAGGTGCATATTGGAGAGGTGACGAAAAAAACAACCAACTTACTCGTATTTATGGTGTTTCTTTTCCTAAACAAAAAATGCTTACGGAGTATTTAGAGTTATTAGAAGAAGCTAAGCAACGAGACCACAGAAAACTTGGAAAAGAATTAGAGTTATTTACTTTTTCTTCAAAAGTAGGGCAAGGATTACCTCTTTGGTTACCAAAAGGAGCTGCTTTACGCGATAGATTGGAACAGTTTTTAAAAGCTGCTCAGAAAAAAGCTGGTTATGAAATGGTAATTACACCGCATATCGGTCAAAAAGAATTGTATGTGACTTCTGGACATTATGCAAAATATGGCGAAGATAGTTTTCAACCTATAAGTACTCCAAAAGAAGGAGAAGAATTCTTATTAAAACCAATGAATTGCCCACACCATTGTGAAATTTATAATCATAAACCTTATTCATATAAGGAATTACCAAAACGTTTTGCCGAATTTGGAACTGTTTATAGATATGAGCAAAGTGGTGAATTACACGGTTTAACTCGTGTGAGAGGTTTTACCCAAGACGATGCGCATATTTTCTGTACACCTGATCAATTAGATAAAGAATTTAAAGATGTTATTGATTTAGTATTGTACGTATTTAAATCTTTAAGTTTTGAAAACTTTACAGTTCAAGTTTCGTTAAGAGATAAAGAGAACAAAGAAAAGTACATTGGTAACGATGAAAATTGGGAAAAAGCAGAAAATGCAATTATAACTGCAACTAAAGAAAAAGGTCTGGATTATGTTATAGAATATGGAGAAGCTGCATTTTATGGCCCTAAGTTAGACTTTATGGTAAAGGATGCTTTAGGAAGAAGTTGGCAATTAGGAACCATACAAGTTGATTATAATTTACCTGAACGTTTTGATTTAAATTATAAAGGCTCAGACAATAAATTACATCGACCAGTAATGATTCATAGAGCTCCATTTGGATCTATGGAACGTTTTATAGCCGTTTTATTAGAGCATACTGCAGGTAAATTCCCGCTTTGGTTAACACCGGAACAGGTTATTATACTACCAATCAGTGAGAAATATCAAAAATATGCAGAAAAAGTTTTAAGTTTGCTAGAAAATTCCGAAATTCGCGCACTTATAGATGATAGAAACGAAAAGACCGGAAGAAAAATTAGAGATGCGGAATTAAATAAAATTCCATTTATGATTATTGTAGGTGAGCAGGAAGAAAATGATGGCACGGTTTCTGTAAGAAAACAAGGAGAAGGAGATATTGGAACATTATCAAATAACGAATTTATTTCGTTTATAAAAAAAGAAATTAATAGTACATTAGAACAATTTTAGTTTAATTTAAATTTTACAGTTATAGCAATTAAAAGAAGATCAGGGGGAAGAAAACCCTGGAGAATAATTAAGGAAGATCAACATAGGATTAATGAGAAAATCACGTATGTTGACGAAGTACGTTTAGTAGGTGATAACGTTGAAATTGGTGTATATCCAATTTCAAAAGCAAAAGCGTTAGCTAGAGAGCTAGAGTTAGACTTGGTAGAAATATCGCCTAAAGCTGTGCCTCCCGTATGTAAAATTATAGATTATAAAAAATTTCTATACGAACAAAAGAAACGTGAAAAAGCACAAAAGTCGAAAGCTACTAAAGTAGTTGTAAAAGAAATTAGATTTGGACCTAATACAGATGAGCATGATTTTGAATTTAAAAAGAAACATGCCATTAAATTTTTACAAGATGGAGCGAAATTAAAAACATTTGTGTTTTTTAAAGGAAGATCTATAATTTATAAAGATCAAGGTCATATATTACTTTTAAGACTGGCAACAGAACTTGAAGAATATGGAAAAGTAGAGCAAATGCCTAAATTAGAAGGTAAACGTATGATTATGTATATTGCTCCAAAAAAGAAATAATACACTTCAAAAATCAACTATTAATAGTATAGTTTTTTCCGAAGAAAAAATATTAAGCAAGATAAAAAAGTAGAAGAAAGATGCCTAAAATGAAAACCAAATCTAGTGCTAAGAAGCGTTTTAAGCTTACTGGTTCTGGAAAAATTAAAAGAAAACACGCTTTTAAAAGTCACATTTTGACTAAGAAAAGCAAAAAACGTAAATTAAAGTTAACTCATGATGGTTTAGTACATAAATCAGATACAGCTAACATTTTACAACAGTTAACTTTAAAATAATAAAGTTACAGGGAATTTAATTATTAACCTTGGAGTAGTGCAAATACAAGTATAAATTAATTTTTATCGCCTACTACAAAAAACAAATTGAAATTATGCCAAGATCAGTAAATTCAGTTGCTTCAAGAGCTCGTAGAAAAAAGATATTGAAGCAAGCAAAAGGTTACTTTGGACGTAGAAAAAACGTTTATACAGTAGCAAAAAATGCGGTAGAAAAAGGAATGTTATATTCTTATAGAGACCGTAAAAACAAAAAGAGAACTTTCCGTGCATTATGGATTCAACGTATTAACGCTGGAGCCCGCCAGTATGGAATGTCTTACTCTCAGTTTATGGGTAAAGTAAAAGCTAATAATATTGAATTGAACCGCAAGGTACTTGCAGATTTAGCGATGAACAACCCAGAAGCTTTTAAGGCAGTTGTAGATCAAGTAAAATAGATTTTTAATTTCTTGCTTATATATAAAAACCCAATCTTTCGATTGGGTTTTTTATGTTTTATCACTATCTGTTTAACTACTTTTCAATTTCACTCAAGTTTTCCATTTTCTTTAGTGCCATAAAACTAGTAATAGTCTCAAAATGTTCTTTAACGCGTTTGTGACCAAATTCAAAAACTTTTTCTGCCAAGCCCTCTAAAAAATCACGATCGTGAGAAACCAAAATTAAAGTACCATCAAAATCTTTTAAAGCATCTTTTATTATATCTTTGGTTCTCATATCTAAATGATTTGTAGGTTCATCTAATATTAAAACATTTACAGGTGTTAACAAGAGTTTTACCATTGCCAAACGTGTTTTTTCACCACCTGAAAGTACTTTTACTTTTTTTGTGGTATCATCACCAGAAAACATAAAAGCACCAAGTAAGTTCTTTATTTGTGTTCTAATATCACCAACTGCAATATGATCTATGGTTTCAAAAACAGTTAACTCTTCATCCAACAATGAAGCCTGATTTTGTGCAAAATATCCTATTTTTACGTTATGACCAACTTCTAATTTTCCTTCAAAATCAATTTCATTCATAATGGCTTTAATCATGGTTGATTTTCCTTCTCCGTTTTTACCTACAAAAGCAACTTTTTGCCCACGT
>NZ_JBFLKT010000323.1:0-4743 GCF_040883305.1 Lutibacter sp. | reverse complement strand
TTTTTGTCGTGAATATTAAACTCTCCGTTGTATTTTACATAAATTCTATGAATAATTTTACCAGTTTCTAATACATAAAGTTCATCAAATATCACATCAGGTAAATAATCTTCAGTTAATATGTTTTTTAATTCCAATACTTGGTCAAAAAGCAATTCGTTTTTAGTTCTATCAAAAGATTCAATATCTAAACAAACCAGCGCTTGTTTTTTATCAGCTACAAATTTAAAACCGAAATCTTTAATTTTCGTTTTATAAAGCACCCATTTCCGAGGAAATGATTTGCCAAAACTTGTCCAAAATTCTTTTCTTAATTGCGTAGATGCTGCTTTGCTAAACATTTATCCGTGTACCTTTGCGTTAATTCCTCTTTTTTTCATAAACGCTCCTTCGTACGCAACTAAACCTTTCCACTTTTCATCAACAATTTTTCTATCTTGATATTTTCTAGCAAAATTTAAAAAAGTAACATAATGATTTGCTTCTGAAACCATTAAATCTAAATAAAATTTAGAAAGTTCTTCATCTTCCATATTGTCTGCAAAAACTTTAAACCGTTCACAACTTCTTGCTTCAATTAAAGCAGCTACAAGTAACCGTTGTATTAAACTTTCTTGTCTATCTTTAGTTTTTGGAAAATATCCTTGTATGTGAATAGCGTAATCGTTTTTTTGTGCTCTCCCTAATGTCATACCACGTTTAACCATAATATCATGTACCATTTTAAAATGTTCCAATTCTTCAATCGCAATAAGTGCCATTTCTTGCACTAGTTCAGTTTCTTCAGAATAATTTATGATAATTGAAGTTGCATTTGCAGAAGCTTTTTGTTCGGCATAAGCGTGATCGGTTAATATTTGTCTTAAATCATTTTTGGCAATCTCAGCCCAGGAAGTTCCTGTTTCAAATTGTAAACCAAGCATCATGGTAAATTAATTTTTATTATAAGTAGTTACTATTATTTATAGATCTAAATCAAAAGTTTTTTTCAATAATTCCATAGCCTTGTTTTTTTCTTTTAATTTCTCAAATTTTTCCTGAGGTGTATATGCATATTTTTTTGTTTCCTTTTCGTTTACATGGAGAATTAAATCGACTTTGAAGTTATTTAATTGTTCCCTAATAAATTTTAAAAGAGGATGTTTTCCTCGTTCCAATTGGTCTTTCATTAAATGATTTGGAAGGTCGAAATGAAGATTTTTGTCTTTTAAATATGGTTTATTAGTATTCATAACAGCAGTTAAGCTTTTTTTACCTTGGTCTAAAAGTAATGCTGTATATTTTTTCCAAGCTAAAACTGCTTCGCTTTCGGTAAAACTGTCAGTTGGTAACCCTTCAACCTGATCGTATTCAACTTCAATTTTTTCTAATTCTTTTTTTCTATTGATACTGGTTAACGATAAAGAAGAACGTCTTCTAGTTGATGTTTCTAATATTGGTTTTGGTGCTTTTTTTACAGTTTTTTCAACTGTTTTTGAAACAACTGTCGCTTTTTCAATTTTTATTTCAGGTTTCTGGTAGGCAGGAATTTGTTTTGAAAAAGTGCGTCTTTTTACCTTGCTTTCAAAATGAATAGCAGCAATTATGAAGGGTTTGTTATTTTTTTTTTCTCCATCAAAAGTGATAGAGGCTAATTGCATTAGGGTAAGTTCCACCAATAACCGTTGATTTTTACTGCTTTTGTATTTTAAATCGCATTCATTTGCCAATTCAATAGCTTGTAGTAGAAAACGTAAATCACTTTTTTGAGATTGTTCTAAATATTTCTTTTTAGCATTGTCTCCAACTTCTAATAAATCTAACGTAATTTTATCTTTTGCAACTAGTAAATCTCTAAAATGAGAAGCCAAGCCATTTATAAAATGATGTCCTTCAAATCCTTTAGATAAAATGTTATTAAAATGAATTAAAACTTCTGGTATTTTGTTTTCTAATAGTAAATCTGAAGTTATAAAATATTCGTCGTAATCTAATACATTTAAGTTTTCTGTAACTGCTTTTCTAGTTAGTTCAGTACCCGAAAAACTTACAACTCTATCAAAAATAGATAAGGCATCTCGCATAGCTCCATCTGCTTTTTGGGCTATGATATGAAGTGCATCATCATCAGCATTAATTTTTTCTTGTACAGCAATTTTAACTAAGTATTCTTTTGCGTCTAAAACACCAATTCTTTTAAAATCAAATATTTGGCAACGAGAAAGAATGGTTGGGATAATTTTATGTTTCTCGGTTGTTGCTAAAATAAAAATAGCGTGTGCCGGTGGTTCTTCTAAGGTTTTTAAGAATGCGTTAAAAGCAGCTTGAGATAACATGTGAACCTCATCTATAATATAAACTTTATATTTTCCAGTTTGTGGAGGTATACGTACCTGATCTGTTAAACTTCTAATATCATCAACAGAATTATTTGAAGCTGCATCTAATTCAAAAATATTAAAAGCAAAATCATCTTCACTAGTTTCTCCTGCATTTTCATTAATTCTTTTAGCTAAAATTCTGGCGCAGGTTGTTTTTCCAACTCCACGTGGTCCAGTAAATAAAAGTGCTTGTGCTAAATGGTTATTTTTTATAGCATTTTCTAGCGTATTTGTAATCGCTTTTTGCCCAATAACATCCTCAAAAGTTTGAGGTCTATATTTTCGAGCCGATACTATAAATTGTTCCATTTACTATGTTTTAGGTATTTTACAAAAATAGATAAACTAAAGGAAATTTTTAGTCTAAAAGTTAAAAAATTAGAGTTGAAAAGTGAGACGTGAGAAGATAAAAGTCTATAGTTTTACTAATAACTCATAACCAAACACTCACAACAAAAAACTACCTAGGGTTTTCAACGTATATTTTATTGTACAAATGCAAGTAATTTTTTATAATTTCTTCTCTTTTTGGTTTCATAGTTGGTGTTAACAAACCATTGTCTATTCCCCAAACGTCTGGTGTAAGTTCAAATCTTTTTATGGTTTCCCATTTTGCAAAATTTTCATTTCCTTTATCAATTTCTAATTGAATTCTATTTATAATATGTGGGTTTTCAATTAAATCCTGATTGTTTCCTGGGATTGGTTCGTGGTGAATTTTAGCCCAATCTCTTAAAAAATCAAAATTCGGTTGAATTAAGGCAGCAGGCATTTTCTGCCCCTCACCAATAACTAATATTTGTTCAATAAAGCGCGATTGTTTCATTTCGTTTTCTAAAAGGGCAGGAGCAACGTACTTTCCTCCTGAAGTTTTAAAGATTTCTTTTTTTCTACCGGTTATTTTTAAAAACCCATCTGCATCTATTTCACCTTTATCTCCAGTGTGAAAATATTCACCAGTCATAACACTTGCAGTTCTTTCAGGATCTTTATAATAGCCCTGCATAATATTTGGACCTTTTACTAAAATTTCTCCATCATCAGCAATCTTAATTTCAACATTATTAATTGCTTTTCCAACAGTACCAATACGCATTAAATTATCTTTATACATATTAACAGACACAACCGGAGAGGTTTCTGTAAGTCCGTAACCTTCCATGATATGCATGCGAGCAGCAGTAAAAACTCTTGCTAAACGAGGTTGTAATGCTGCGCTACCAGAAACCATAGTACTTAAATTTCCACCTAAAGCTTCTCGCCATTTGCTAAAAATTAACTTATTAGCAATGGCTAATTTTTTATCGTAAAACCACCCATTTTTATGATATGGTTCATACTTAAGTCCTACATCTACTGCCCAAAAGAATAGCATTTTTTTAATTCCTGTTAACTCAGAACCTTTTTTGATAATTCCATCGTAAACTTTTTCAAGAAGTCTTGGAACCACAGACATAAAATGAGGTTTCACTTCTTTTATATTTTCGCCTATTTTTTCTATACTTTCAGCAAAATAGACTGATGTACCAGAATAAAGGTATAAGTAATGAAGCATACGTTCAAAAACGTGGCACACAGGTAAAAAACTAAGTGCATTTATTTCTCCAGCTGGCAATGGTAATCTAGGATAACTATCTAGTACATTGGTAACTATATTATTATGTGATAGCATGACACCTTTTGGTTTTCCTGTTGTTCCAGAAGTGTAAATGATTGTTGCTGTATCCATAGGATTAATACTATCTTTTATAGTATCAACCTCTTTTTGAAAACTTTTATCTTTTCCTAGTTCTAATATTTCAGACCAATTTCTGCAGCCTTCAAATGTATCAAAACTATAAATATTTTGAAGTGTTGGTACGTTATTTTTAACAGCATCTACCTTGTCAAAAAGATCTTTATCTGATAAAAAGCAATGCGTAACTTCTGCGTGATTAAAAATATATTCAAAATCACTTTCAGAAATAGTTGGATAAATTGGGATGCTAACAACACCAATTTGAGACATGCCCAAATCCATTATATTCCACTCGGTTCTATTACTTGTTGAAATTATTGCTATTTTATCAGCAGGTTTTACACCTAACTTTAATAAACCTCTACTTACAGAATTTACTTGGTTTATAAATTCTTGAGAAGAAATTGAAACCCACTCTCCATTATATTTTGTAGTGAATGCTTTTTCTAAATTAAATTTTTCTAGTTGATAGTAGGCAAAATCGAATAATCTTTTGATTTCTTTTGGCATTTGTTGTAAATTATTATGGTACGCCCAAAGTATAAAAATAAAAAGGAATTAACAAATACTTAAATTACATAACTATTCTAATTTTTTTTGATATATTTTTTGGTATAAATGCTGGTATTTTTCTTTTACAACTTT
>NZ_JBFLKT010000322.1:0-5875 GCF_040883305.1 Lutibacter sp. | reverse complement strand
TGTAAATTTTGGAAATACCGAAACAGGTCAAATAATGACTCCTAGAATTGATGTTTTTGCACTTTCTAGTAGTGAACCTTACGACGTTATTATAGAAAAAATTGTAACAAAAGGATTTTCCAGGAATCCTGTATATAATGAAAATACAGACAATATTATTGGTGTTTTATACGCTAAAGATTTACTTCCTCATTTAAATAAAAAAGATTTTAAATGGCAAGATGTAATTAGAGAGCCCTATTTTGTTCCAGAAAATAAAAAGCTAGACGATCTGTTAAAAGAATTTCAGGAAAAGAAAAATCATTTAGCAATTGTTGTAGATGAATATGGTGGAACAAGTGGTATAATTTCTCTTGAAGATGTTATTGAAGAAATTGTTGGCGATATTAATGATGAATTTGATGATGACGATATTTCTTATTCTAAAATAGATGCAAATAACTACGTATTTGATGGTAAAACCAATTTAAAAGATTTCTACAAAATATTAGAAATTCAAGATACAGAAATATTTGATAAAAATAAAAGCGAATCTGAAACAATTGCAGGCTTTATATTAGAAATTTGCGGGAAATTTCCTAAAAAGAATGAAATAATAAAATTCAGTTCTTACACGTTTAAAATTGAGTCTATGGACAGAAAAAGAATCAAACAAATTAAAGTTACCATTAACAGAAACCCATAAAATAATAAATGAGAAATTTTATTTTAATGTTAGCAGTTATTTTAATGGTCGTTTCTTGTACAAACAATACCCTTCCAAAACCGAAACCTTATTTAAAATTACAGTATCCAGAAATTTCGTATTCAATATTTAATTCCGATTGTCCTTATACTTTTGAATTTTCTGATATAACAACAATTTCAATAAAAGAAAACTGTTGGGCAACTATTAAATACCCAAAATTAAAAGCAACAATTCATATTACGTATAGGGAAGTTAACAATAACTTAAATGAAATTTTAAGAGAAATTGAAAAACTAACCTACGAGCATACTATAAAAGCCGATGCTATTCCAAATGCGTTGCCTTATGAAAATTTAGATAAAAAAGTATTTGCTAAATTGTATAATGTTGAAGGAAATGTGGCTTCAAACATTCAATTTATGGCAACAGATAGTGTAAAAAATGTACTTGCAGGCTCTCTATATTTTTATACAAAACCCAATTACGATTCAATTTTACCTGCAATAAAGTATATAGAAAAAGATATTATTCATTTAGTTGAAACTTTAGAATGGAAATAAAATCAAACAAAAAATACAAATACACAAAAACCATAAGAAACTGGTTATTATTAGGATTAATAATGTTAATTGGACAAGTTATAATTGGAGGAATTACTAGGTTAACAGGTTCTGGACTTTCAATTACACGTTGGGACATAATTACAGGAGTTATTCCGCCGCTAAATGCAGAAGAATGGTTACATGAATTTAATTTATACAAAGCAACACCTCAGTTTCATAAAATAAACTCCACATTTACGATACAAGATTTTAAATTTATTTATTTCTGGGAATATTTTCATAGACTTTGGGTGCGCGCTTTAGGATTTATATTTTTAATTCCATTTCTGATTTTTGTGGTTAGAAAAAAAATTAATGGCTATTTAATAAAAAGGCTAGGCTTAGTAGTTTTTTTAACAATTTTAACAGCTTCTGCTGGCTGGATTATGGTGAAAAGCGGATTGGTAAACAGGCCTTGGGTAAATGCTTACAAACTCACAATACACTTTATGTTAGCCTTATTAGTAATAACTGCAATGGTTAAAACTATTGCCGATGTATATAATTATGGAACGCGCAAAGCAATCAAATCTAAAAAAATAGTTTCGTTAGTTATAGCAATTACTTTTATTCAAATGATTTTTGCAGGATTAATGTCTGGAATGCGAGCTGGTTTGTATTATCCAAGTTGGCCAAATATGAATGGTGAATTTTTACCAGCGGTGTTATTAAATTCGGAAAATTGGGTTTGGGATAATATGATAAATTACGATAGCTATTTATTTGCACCTGCATTTATACAATTTACGCATAGAATGCTAGCTTATTTATTATTAGTAATTACAGTGTACATGTTTTTGAGACTTCGCAATAAAATATCACTATTTAGTAAGAATTGGTTGAATACTGCGTTGTTTTTACTGATATTACAAGTTGTTTTAGGAATATTAACCGTATTAAATGTTGAAGGTAAAATACCTTTGTTTTTAGGCACAAGTCACCAATTGGTTGGAGTTTTATTTTTAATGAGTTTGCTGTTTTTAAACTATTCCTTAAGAAAACAGAAGGCATAAAAAAACTCCAATTGTTAAATTGGAGTTTTTAAATTTTAAATAAAGAATTTATTGTTTTATAACATCTTTAACTTCTTTTTTAACTTTTTCAGCTCCTTCTTTTACAGCTTCAGCTCCTTCTTTTACTGTTTCTTTAACAGTATCAGCAGCTTCTTTTGCATCAGCACTTAAAGAGTCAACAGCTTTTTCAACACCTTCTTTAAGACTCTCTGCACCTTCTTCTACAGCATCTTTAGCATCTTCCGCAGCATCTTTAACACCATCTTTGGCAGCTTCAACTTCTGTTGAAACAGCATCTTTTAGTTCTTTTTTCTCAGTTTCTTTACAAGAAATTGTAATTACACTAATTATTGCAATTGCAATTAATAATTTAAATGTTTTCATTTTTAGATTGATTTATGAATTAATTATCTGCAAATTAACAACAAAATTCTAAACTAAAAATAAAAAATACAGCAAATTTATTCTATAATATCTTTATTTTCAGAAGTTTCTTTAACTATTAAATCAATTTCTGTGGTTTTGGATACTGAATATAAATCACCACCTGCTATTTTGCTAATTTTTTCTGTAATAGCTTCTTTATTTAATTTGTTTGAATCAAAAGTAAATAGCCCTTTTTTAGATTCAAAATCTACTTTTGTATAAGTGATTCCATCAACCTTAGACATTTTAGATTGTATTAATCTAGCACAACCTATTTCACAGGTCATTCCTTCAATTTCAACTTCAACACTTTTGTAATTGGCTGCCACCTCTGCTTTTTCAGCATCGATTTTAGTATCTAATGATGTTTTTTTAGTTTCATTACACGAAAATGCTGCAAAAATAAAAAGAAGAACGATTAACTTTTTCATAATAAGCTTAAATTTAAAGATTTGAACAAAAGTAGAAACTAATAATTTCAAATCCGAATATTTAACCGAATTTTACATTTTATTAACAACAATGGAAAACAAAAAATTACGTTGGGTTTATCTGGTGATACTTGCTTTAATTTGGGGGAGCTCTTTTATTCTAATGAAGAGAGCATTAATAGGTTTATCCCCAATACAAGTAGGTGCTTTGAGAACATTATTTACAGCTATATTTTTAATTTTAATTGGAGGTAAAAAAATATTTAAAATTAAAAGGCGACATTGGTATTATTTAACGTTAAATGGTTTTGTAGGGACTTTTTTTCCCGCTTTTTTGTTTGCTTTTGCCATTGACAAAATTGACAGTTCTATTGCTTCAATTTTAAATTCTTTAACACCACTAAATACACTAATTTTTGGAGCTTTGATTTTTGGTTTTAGTTTTAGAAAACGACAATTAATAGGTGTTTTAATAGGGTTAATTGGTACTTTAATGCTTATTTTAAAAGGAGTTGAGGTAAACCCTAATCAAGATTACTTTTATGCAAGTTTTATTTTAATAGCTTCAATTGGCTATGCACTAAATGTTAATATTTTGAAAAAGTACTTATTTGATTTAGACGCTTTAAGTATTACTGTAGCTAATTTTGTTTTACTTATCATACCAACGTTAATTGTGTTGTGGTTTACAGACTTTTTTGAAACTTTTGAGCTCAATCAATCCACTAAGACAGGAATGTTTTATTTAGCAATTTTGGCTGTTTTTGGTACTGGTTTGGCAAAAATTATGTTTAACAGATTAATACAAATATCTACACCCATATTTTCGTCTTCTGTAACATATTTAATTCCAATTGTAGCAATTACCTGGGGAGTTTTAGATGGTGAAAAAATAACATTATTTCAAGTTATTTCCGGCGCTATAATTATGTTTGGGGTTTATTTGGTAAATAAATCTAAATAAAAAAGCTGTCTAAAAATAGGACTTTCTAGACAGCTTTTTTAATATTTAAGAAGTTGAAGTATTAAAAATCTTCTTCAGAAACTCCTTCATTTACTTTAGCATCAATTAGTTTAAATTCAACTTTTTGAGGACCTAAACTACCAGTCTTTGTTCCTGGGAATTTAACGCCATTAAATTCTTTATAATCGCTAAAAGTTGCTTCAGTTTTTTGAGTTTGTCCACCCATACTAACTGTTTGTACTTCCTTTACCTTTAAACCTGTTTCAACATCAAAATAAATATCTGTAGATACAATTTCTCCTTTTGTGGAAATTACATAAGCATCTTTACCTTCTAAAGATTCTATCCCTGTTAATTTAGAGTTTTCGTTATTTAGTAATCCTATTTCTAAGAAAGTACCTAAAACATTTGTCATCTCAGAAGCCATATTTTCTGGTAATGGTTGTTTGTTCATAGTAACACCATCTTTACTCATTACAACCTTTTGCATTACATTACCACCCATACTAGTTTCGTTAGCATATTTAGTAGCAGTTCTTTTTTCAGTACTTGAAATTACACTACCCATTACTTCTGCTTCATACGTAACCAATGTGCTTTCTAGAGCTTTAATTTTATCTGCTCCACCAATAGCATTAAAATAGCCATCAATTACAGATTGTTTAGTAATACCATCAGAAATTGCATTAGCTGTTTCGGCAGCTTTTGCCGTCTTAGCTGCAGCAACAGTAGCAGCTTTTAAAATTGACTCTTCGGTTGGTTTAAAAACTACTTCGTAAGTTTTAGCATTTGTAACTAAATTTTTTGTAAACTTTTGAATGTCTTTTGCTGTGATACTATTAACAATTTTTTCAAAATTTTCAGTAGCATTCATATTATAATCTTCACGATAAAAGTTTGTTATTAAACTCATATCATATCGGTTATAATTTTTTTGATCTTCTCTTTCTTTTTTATAATTTGTTAATGTTTTATCAAGATCTAATTGTTGAATTTCACCGTTTGCTATTTTTTTAATTTCATTGTGAACAATACCAACAAGTTTTTCAACTTTATCTGGATCACAATCAAATAACACAGAAATAGAAGCTTCATTTATAGGTCTTTTAGATAATGAACTTCTAGCAGAAGCACCATAAGTTCCTCCTTCTTCTTCTCTTAGTGTTTCGGTATATCTTAATTGAAGAATATCTCCTAAAGCTTTTGCAAGCATGGCATTTTTTAAGGAGTATTTCATGTCGTTTTTGTACGAAATTCTCACAGAACTTTTAGGATCTTCCATTTTAAGAAAAATATCTTTATCTATAGTATTTGAAACCCAATTAACAGAATTGTCTTTCCACATTTCCATTTCATTGCTTGTTTCTAAACTAGCAATATATTTTTCTAATAATGGTTTTAAATTTTCTTTTTCAACGTCTCCAACAATAAAAAATTCAAAATCAGCTGCATTTTCAAAACGATCTAAATAAATTGCTTTAGATTTTTCAAATGACATTTCATCTACCAAATCCTGGTTAAAAATACGTTGAGTAGGGTGATTTTCACCATAAAGTGTAATTGTTAAACTATCGTTCATTTTTTCACCTATATTCTCACTTCTTCTAATAAGATAGTTTTTAACATTTTCCATTAAAACTTTATAGGCATCTTCGTCGAAACGAGGTTTTTCAAAGGTTAAATAAACCATTTGAAGCATAGTTTCAACATCTTTTGTTGAAGATGATCCTGAAACGCTTTCAGATAAATCA